>NZ_JAXDRQ010000012.1:0-4882 GCF_034090965.1 Absicoccus sp.
TCTTTCCTGATTGATAATCCAATACAGCTTGTAGCTTTTGTTCAAATGTATATTTGGCTTTTCGTCCCATAATAAAATCCCCCAAAAGCAGGGCAGTACATTTTGTGTATTTGTACTGTCTACTTTTAGGGGATCATATCATTATTCACTTTCCGCTTTTCGATGTTGTAGAGCTTGTTTGAGGCTCGTTTGACGAATATGACGTTGTTTGGTTTTGACACTACTTTCAAACAAACTTTGTTGACCGATGATAAATAATTCTTTTTTAGCTCGGGAAATGGCTGTATACAACAAGCGTTGATTGAGCATGCGTGCACTGATTTTATCCACTACACAAATGACCATCGGATATTCACTGCCTTGTGATTTATGAATACTGATGCAATAGGCATGTTTAAGATAATATAAAATATCACTGTCAAAATCGACAACGTTTTCCCCAAAATCGACACTAACACAATATTCTTTTTTCTTTGTTTCGATCGCAAGGATCGTACCAATATCGCCATTATAGACATTATCATCAGGCAGATTCTTTAATAACATGACTTTGTCATTTTCACGAAACGTAGTCGCGCCAACGTGTAATTCCGCTTTATTTACAGCTGGTGGATTTTTCAGGTTTTGCATCGCAATGTTGATTTGATCGATTCCCGCACCACCATGATACATGGGTGCTAAGATTTCAAAGGCATCTAAGGCATAATTTTGAGTGATGCTTAAAAGAGTGGGTATGATATTTTCGGTAGGTTGTTCGATAAAGGTTACACCATCTTCATAGGTACAATTTTGTTCCGTACGAATTTGATTGGCAAGAGTAACGATACCACTGCCATTGGCTTGTCGAAAAATTTTCTCCAAATGGATGATCGGGAAAAGATGACTATCAATGATATCTTTGAATACTTTTCCGGGTCCGACACTTTCTAACTGGTTTTCATCGCCAATAAGAAGGATGCGACAATGTGGTTCTAGTGCTTTTAATAAAGCGGCAAAAATATGGGTATCAACCATACTGAATTCATCCACAATTAAAAAATCAGCATCAATGGGATCGTCTTCGTTCATTCCGAATGTGTTATCTTCCATATTCCATTTCAATAAAGAATGGATCGTTTTGGCGCTGTAACAAGATAAACGGGCTAGTCGTTTAGCCGCTCTGCCGGTTGGTGCACAAAGCTGGATATTGGCATCGGGATAAAAGTCTTGGCAGAGTTCCAGAATACCTTTCACTATCGTTGTCTTTCCAGTGCCTGGACCGCCGTTGATCAACATGACCGAATTTTGAAAAAACGTAAAGATGGCTTGTTTCTGCATGCTTTCATAGGTGATTGCGTTTTCAAATTCAATGGCTTTGATTTTATCATTGATCGTATCGACTTCAATTTCGTCAATTGGTATAGAATGAGATACCAGGATGGAACTGATCCATTGTTCCTCTTCATAGAGATGATATGGATAGATGCGATCATTGACAAGCCGAATGATTTCTTTTTGGGCCAAACGATTAACGGAGTCAATGATGTTTTGTTGGTCAATTTGTGATAAATATGCAACCAACCAAGGCAGAGTGATGTATGTATTTCCTGTTTTTAGAATGATCTGGCCGATGGTTTCGTGCATATATGCATCTTGACGACGCTGATCTTTGGCCGGAATTTCCATGCCATTTGCGAGCTTACAGGCACTTTTATATCCAAATCCATGAATTTCATAGTAAGGACGAAAACAATTTTTTTCGATCACATCCATGACGTCTTCATAGTGTTCTTGCAACAAAGTAATGCGCGTTTGATCCAATCCCCATTGCATCAATTGGGCATAGGTTTGTGAAAAGCCATCAAAATCCTGGATACCTTGGATGATGATTTGTTTGCGTTTATGGTTTAACTTAGGAATGGAATCCAAACAACTTGGATCTTCTTTGATTTGGTTTAAACAATCTTCGCCCAATGCATCGACGATATCTTCAGCGGTTTTTTTACCGATGGTAGGAAATGCATCGCTACTCAAGAAACGAACGATGGCTTCGCTTGTATTGGGGAGTTTCTTTTGCGCTGAGAAGATCTGAAATTGTTTGCCATAGCGAGGATGTGTTACATATTGTCCATTTAATTCATAAATTTGGTCTTCTAAAGGCCCATCGATCATTCCTGTGGCTGTAAAGACGTGATAGGTCTTGGTTTCTGAAAATTGGGCAACAACATAGTGGTTGGTTGGATTTTCAAAGATCACGTATTGAAGTTTGGCTTCCAACACTTCAGTGGGCATGAGTCGACTCCTGATAACGATGTATGATTGTTTGATTTAGATCGTTGCCATCTCGATATACTTCTTCAATGACGCCACCACCTAAACAGATAGTACCATCATAGAAGACCGCTTCTTGACCACAAGTGATGGCCGATATCTTCTGGGGATAATGGACCATGACGGTTGTATCATCTATTCGTTCTAAATGGATGTCTTGATCGGGCTGACGATAGCGGAATTTTGCCGTACAATCTGCAGGAATCGGATATGCGTCATCGACAAGCCAGTTGACGTTTTTGACCAGACATGAATCACTATATAACCAGCCTTTATGGGTCGTATGACAAACGAAAAGAATATTTTTTTCAACATCTTTACCAACGACAAACCATGGTCCTTTTACATGGTCAATATGCAATCCTTTGCGTTGGCCAATGGTATAATATAAAACACCAATGTGCTCGCCAACCGTTTCCAGTGTATCAATATCCACAATCTTTCCGTTTTGACTTGGTAGATAATTGGTTAGAAATTTACGGAAATCTCGTTCACCAATGAAACAAATGCCAGTACTATCTTTTTTGGTTGAGACACTATCCAATTCTAATTGTTTTGCGATTTTTCGTACTTCAGGTTTTTCAATGGTGCCCAAAGGAAATAATGTTTTTTGAAAGGCTTCTTTATTGACTTGACAGAGAAAATACGTTTGGTCTTTATTATGATCAGCAGCGCGACTCAAGTATTTGAATCCATGGTCTTCTGTAGTTGATGCATAGTGTCCTGTTGCGACTGCATCAAAGCCATGTTCCATCGCATATTGAAAGAAAGAGTCGAATTTGATGTATTTGTTGCAGAGAATATCTGGATTTGGAGTACGGCCTTTGGCATATTCGTTCAAAAAAGTTTGGAAGACATGATCCCAATATTCTTTGATATAATCGACCCGTTCTAGGGGAAGGTCGAGTTTGTTTGCAACGGCTTGTGCATCCAAATAATCTTGTTCTTGTGGACATGTAGGGTCTTGAATGGTAGGATTGCCAGCAATGTCATTATTGGCAAAGCTATCCCAATTTCGCATAAAACAACAGGTGACATCGTGTCCTTGTTTCTTGAGTAGATAGGCAGCTACCGCTGAGTCGACGCCACCGCTTAATCCAAGTAGTACTTTCATTGTCCAAATCCTCCTTGTGTATTTAATTATACGCAAATTCATAAAATAAACAAAATTTTTGCTTGCAAGTATGAACAACATGTTGTATTATAAATGAGCGATGCCCGAGTGGTGAAATTGGTAGACGCAGTGGACTCAAAATCCACCGAGTGATGAGCTCGTGCCGGTTCGAGTCCGGCCTTGGGCACCATGTAATAAAGAAACGAGCAATGCTCGTTTTTTTTATGCCGTTTTCGATATACCTATGGTAAAATAAAAATCATTAAGAGGATCAAAATGGAGCAGAAGAAAAAGAATAGTAAGAAGGAAAGTGCTATTGATCGTTTGCGTGAATCACAAGAAAGGCTCGATCAATTGGATGTTCCTGATTTCACAACCAAATCAATATCGTTTGATCAAGGGGATCAATCGTTAAAATATATTCAAAAAGTTATCAATGAAAATAAAGATAAAGAAGCAACAGTGCCTGTTGAATCAACAAGGGTGATCAAAAAAATCAAATCTAAAAAGAAAGAGGAGACGGATAAAGATTTATCTTTGACGGATACACTGATTCGGATGGGCGCAACGGGACGGGTCAAATTAAAACGGACATTGTACCAGGAAAATGAAAAAGAAGAATCGAAATTAACTGAGCATCAAAAAAAATCAAACTCGTTTAAATTTCGACTCATTGTCTTTTTATGCATTGTTTTAGTAATTGCTGGATTGTTGGTAGGCTATGCCTATAAGACCATAATTTATGATCCACAACATTTAGTCACACAATCGATGGAAAAGACATATCAAACGTTGCAAGGCTATGCGGATGAATGGAGCATGTCTTCCGATACAGAAAAGAGTGAATTGTTGAATTATCAAAAGAAATACGATCAATTGACGGATGAACAAAAGACCAATATCAATGCGTATTTTAAAGAGCAGACCGGAAAGAAATTAACCACTATTTTTACGGATCTAAAAAAGGCAAAAGCACAACAAGAAGCAGATCGGTTGAATCAGTTATCCACGTTTATTAACAATTGGGCTACATATACAGAAGACCAGAAAGCAACGATTGTTTCGTATGAAGATACATACGATAGTTTAACCAAGACCGATAAGCAACAAATTGACACACTTTGTCAGCAAGTATCCACAAAAACATTTTCGCAGTTGTGTAAATCGTATCGTAATTATTCAACATCGGATACCACTTCCTCACAACAAACGGATACTTCAGCGGATGCATCCAGCGATGTTACCGATTCATCTAGCTATACAGATACAACAATGCAAGATGATACATCTACGGATAGCAGTTATTATAGTGGAAGTTATGATACGGGTTACTAATTTTATCTTGAAATACTGTCCGGTTTCATGTATTATTATGAACAGATGCCGGAGTAGCACAGCGGTAGTGCAACGCATTCGTAACGCGTAGGTCGGAAGTTCAAATCTTCTCTTCGGCACCAT
>NZ_JAXDRQ010000013.1:0-9307 GCF_034090965.1 Absicoccus sp.
ATTGCGCTCTTTCCTAAGCTTTATATTCGTCTGACCGGGAAACTTGCGAAATTCATGGGACGATTCAAATTTATCAAAGACCCAGAACACATTGTGGAGTCTTGGACCATTCAGGTGACCCAATTCACCAAAGAAGCAAAAACCCTATCGCAAGATAAACGACGCATCATTTTATGCACACTGATCAACGTTGTTCGTCTGACCCTTTTGTATTCGTTGCCTTATGCGATTGCGTGGGCTTTGCATATTTCCATTCCGATCAATAAATTATTGGATGTGATCGCACTTTCTAGTTTTGTGATCATCGCCAATAGTTTTATCCCCATTCCCGGAGCCAGTGGTGGAACTGAAGTGGTTTTCACCTTATTATTTCGAGGATTGATGGGTTCTCTAACGGGCGCGGTCATGATCTTGTGGCGATTCTCTACGTATCATGTTGTCGTTCTTATTGGCGCAATTATCTTCATCATCATGCGCAACTATTATGATCGACAAACGAAAAAGGAGGTATCCTAATGCGCATAGGCCTATTTTCCGATGCTTATTTACCTGATATCAATGGTGTTGTCTCTAGTGTAGCGACTTTAAAAGGCGCCCTGGAAAAACTAGGACACACCGTTTTTGTGATTTCAAACCATAAAGGGATGACCATTGAATACGATGAAAAAAATCATATCCTGCATTTACCAGGCATTGAATGGAAAAAGATGTATGGATATAAGATTTCCAGTCCCATTCAAGTCATGGGTGAAAACTATATTCGTAAAATGAATTTGGATATCATTCATGTGCATACCGAAATTGGTATTGGTCTCTTTGCTCGACAAATGGCTAAAAAATATAATATCCCTTTGGTGTATACCTATCATACACTGTATGAAGATTATGTTCATTATGTCAATCCACGAGAAATTGAATCGGTCGATCATACCACGAAACGAATTGTTCGTTTTCTATCGAAAGTAGCCGGTAATGGACCGATGGCGGTGATTGCGCCAAGCAATAAGACCAAGAAAGCCTTAATGTCTTATGGGGTCACGACCCCGATCTATATTGTGCCTACGGGCATTGATCTGAGTGAATATAAGATGTCGAATCTAGACCCTGAAAAAATAAAGGCGGTACGGCAATCGGTGCAGATTCCAGCGGATCATCATGCGGTTGTTTTTGTGGGTCGTATAGCGAAAGAAAAATGCATTAAAATGCCGATCGAAGCCTTGGCCCTTTCAAAAGATCCGTTGTTGGAGCTAGTGATCGTTGGGGCTGGAACCGATGAAAAATATTATCATGAATTAGCCGATACCTTAGGCGTTCGTGATCGTGTCCATTTTACAGGCAAGATCGCCAAAGAAAAGATTCCCTATTATTATGCCGCCTTTGATTGTTTCGTTTCGGCATCCTTATCAGAAACCCAAGGCATGACCTATTTAGAAGCTTTGGCTACAGGACTGCCCGTATTTGGCCGTCGAGATGAAGTCTTAGATGGCCTCATTGACGAAGGTGTGACCGGCTATTATTTTGATGATGCTAACGAATTGGCTCAAAAATGGGAAGTTTTCTTTAGTCAATCGACATCCAAACGGAAAGCGATGACCCCGCTGTGTGAAGCCAAAACAAAAGCCTATGATACCGAATTGTTTGCGCAGAAAGTTTTAGCGGTTTATCAACAAGCTATGGATGATTATCATATGGCTTATCAAGTTGTTAAGATTGATTTCTTGCAGAGTGATTTTGTCCAATTAAGTGTGAAACGCAAACAAGATGAAGAAGTCATCAAGATCAAGATTCCAGATGATGATTTCTTTGATCTGAAAGTTTCTGTCAATACGATTCTAGATGCTTATACCGTTGAGAATTATATCAATATGCAAAGTTATTACGAATCCGTCATTAAGGTGCAAAGACATTTGTCCAAAGCGGATTATTCGAGTTATGAAATTTTGCAGTATTGTCAAAGACGACTCAACTTAGATGCTGAAACCAGTCGCTCGATCGTGCGTAATTTTGAAGATGCACGCTTGATCAATGATCGACAATATGCGATGGAAAAAGCTTTGGTCTGGCATAGTTATGGGCAAAATAAATTAATGATCCGCAAAAAATTGGAAAAAGCAGGGATTCGTGGTGAATTGTTGGAACAAGCCTTGGATCAATTGTCCGATACGGATGAAGAAGTGAATGCCACCGAAATGGCGAAGCGCTTATTAAAAGGCATTAAAGCGCAATCGGAACGTATGATGCGACAAAGCCTGACCAACAAATTGATCAAAAAAGGTTATTCTATAGATATTGCGCATCGCGTTGGTGAATCGATTGAAATTGATACCGATGAAAACGAAGCTTTAAAACAAGCGGTTGCCAAAGCCAAACGGTTATATGGAAATAAGGCACTGGATGAAAATGAAAAATTACAGAAAGTGCGTTTGTATTGTATGCGAAGGGGATTCACGGCTTCGCAAATAGAAAATGCCTTGGAGGAAATAAATGATTAAAGATATAAAAGATGCAGGAAAATATAAGATCTTGTGTATGATTTCTAAATGTGATCAAAGCAAGACCAATAAAGGAACACCGTATTTAAACATGGTCTTAGAGGACGCAAGTGGAGTCATGGATGCCAAATTCTGGAACCTGACCGAAGAACAAGCCAATCAATATAAAGTGGGCATGGTCGTAGAAGCCATGGGTGATGTGATCTTATATCGCAATGCCTTACAATTTCGTATCCAAAAATTGATTGAGCATCCCGAAGAAAATATCACGGACTATGTTCGCAAGGCACCTATGAAAGCAAGTGAAATGCAGCGAAAAGTGCATGAATACATATCTTCGATGAAAAATGAAACGTTAAAATTGGTAACGGAAACGATCATTTCGCGGTATCAAAAGGATTACTATACCTATCCAGCAGCTACGCGGAATCATCATAATTTTGTCGGTGGATTGGCTTACCATTCGTTAAGCATGGCGCGTTTGGCAGACCAAATTGCCAATCAATATCCATATTTAGATCGTGATCTATTGATTAGTGGCACTCTGTTGCATGATGTGGGCAAGATCGTGGAATTTTCTGAACCTGTCTTGCCAGAATATACGGCACAAGGAAACCTATTGGGTCATATCAGCATCATGAATTGTTGCATCGATGAAGTGGCTCATGAATTAGGAAAAGAAAAAGAAGAATCGATTTTATTATTGAAACATATGATCTTATCGCATCATGGCAAACAAGAATTTGGTTCGCCTGTTTTGCCTATGATCCCGGAAGCTGAAGTTTTATCAATCATTGATGATTTGGATGCACGTTTATTTATGATGCGTGCAAGCCAAGAAACCACGGAACCTGGTAAATTTGGTCCGCGTGTCTTTGCCTTAGAAGGACGCATGGTCTATCGTAGAAAGGATGACAAAGAATGAAAATTGGATTTGTATCTTTGGGATGTGCCAAAAATCTGATTGATTCTGAAAATATGATGGCCATGTTGAAAAGTGAAGGCCATGAAATTGTACCGGATCCGAAACAAGCGGAAGCCATTGTTGTCAATACCTGTGGCTTTATTGCTTCGGCCAAAGAAGAATCGATCCAAACGATTTTTGAGATGGCAAAATATAAAGAAAAGGGATTAAAAAAATTGATCGTGTGTGGGTGTCTAGCTCAACGATATCAAGAAGTGTTGGAACAAGAAATTCCAGAAGTCGATGCGATCATTCCGATTCGGGATTATGATAAATTAGCCGATCGCCTACGTCCTCTTCTTGGTCAAGGGGATCAATCCTTGATTTCAAAAAGTGAGCGTGTGTTGACGGGAAATCCTTGGCAAGCGTACATCAAGATCAGTGATGGATGTTCCAATCATTGTGCGTATTGTGCCATTCCTTTGATTCGGGGTGAACAAAAATCACGGACGATGGAAGATATCGTGAAAGAAGCGACTTTCCTAGCTTCCATTGGGGTAAAAGAATTGACCCTAATTGCGCAGGATACCACGAAATATGGATTGGATAATTATGGTGAATATAAGCTAGGAGACCTGATTCGGAAAATCGATAAAATTCCGGGGTTCCATTGGATCCGGATCTTATATATGTATCCCGATGAAATTGTGGATGATGTATTGGTTGCGATGAAAGAAAGTAAAAAGGTCGTTCCTTATTTTGATATTCCTACGCAACATGCATCGACTCGCATGTTGAAACGCATGAATCGTCGCTCTTCTCATGAAGAAGTCAAAGCAATCACCCAAAAGATTCGTCAGATGTTCCCGGATGCCACATTACGAACGACATTGATCGTTGGTTTCCCTGGTGAAAGACAAGAAGATTTTGACGAAATGATGGATTTTGTGAAAGAAATCCAATGGGATCGAATGGGGGCTTTTACCTATTCGCAAGAAGAAGATACGCCAGCGTATGGTATGGATGGTCAAGTCCCACAAGAAATCATGGACAAACGACTTGCCCAGTTGATGCAGGTACAGGAACAGATTTCTTTTGAAAAAAATAAAGCCAAAATTGGCTCTATCGTTGAGGTATTGGTAGAAGAACAAGAAGCCTTGAGTGGTCGCTATCGAGGTCGATCCCAAGCCGATGCCCCCGATGAAGTGGATGGCCAAGTGATTTTTACGGCGAATCAAGATATTCCATTGGGCAGTTTTGTACAAGTAAAAGTGACCGATGCGAAAAACTATGATCTGATTGGTGTATGTCAAGAATAGAAGGCTTGGGCCAAGTCGTTCATGGACAGGATACGATCTTGATTCTTGGTTCCATTGCGAGTGTAGAAAGTTTGGCAAAAGGCTATCATTATGCCCATCCATCCAATCGTTTCTGGAAAGTATTGGCTCGTATCTATCAACAACCTATCGAGACATTAGAAGACAAGAAAAAAATATTAGCCGATCATTCAATTGCACTTTGGGATTCTTGTCATTCTTGTCAACGCATTGGTTCAGCTGATGCTTCGATCAAGGCCATTGAACCCAACGATATTCCGACTTTTTTAAAAGAATATCCAACCATAGAAAGAATTTTGTGTAATGGCCAAGTCAGTTATCAGACCATGAAGAAAACGTATCCGGAATTGAAATGTATCCCATGTCCATCGACATCGGCGGCCAATGCACGTTGGTCTTTGGATGCGTTGGTCAAAGAATATGGAAAGTGGTTAAAAAATGAGTAAATTATATTGGGCAAAAGTGAAAAAAGAAGCAATCATTCCTACCAAACGAAGGGAAGATGCAGGTTATGATTTGTATCCATGTTTCGAACAAGAGTATTTAGAAATTGCACCTGCACATACACAATTGGTGCCATTGGGCGTAGCTAGTGCCTTTGATTCTGATTATGTCATGATCTTAAAAGAACGTGGCTCCACCGGAACCAAAGGAATGGCACAACGAGCAGGCGTCATTGATTCGGGCTATCGGGGTGAATATATGGCCCCCATCACGAATGTGAATGATAAGCCAGTTGTCATTGCGAAAGCCGATGTTGTTGACCAATTTGATGATACCGAATACATTGTGTATCCCTATGAAAAAGCTATCTGCCAAGGTGTCTTAGTCATGATGCCCCAATTGGAAAGTGAAGAAATTGATCTGGATGATCTTCAAGCCATGAAATCTGAGCGTATGGCAGGAAAACTGGGAAGTTCGCATAAATAGGGAGTAGCGTATAACTCTTTTACGAAGGGAAGAAGAGAAATACCCAAAAAAGCCGATGGTACTTGAACCATCGGTCTTTTTGATACTTATTGATTTTCTTTGATAACCTTGACCAATTGGATCAAGAGCGTTGGGAGAATGGCCAAACCGCCAATTGATAATGTTTGTTGCATGGTCAATGGTGTAACCGAAAATAAGCTATGTAAAGCAGGTATAAACAAGATCAAGCTTAAGAAACAAACACCCAACAAGAAGGCATATAAGCTATACCAATTGTGTTTGAAACCCAAGCGGAAGATACTATGTTCATTGCGGCAATTAAAGCCATGAAACAAACGGGCCAACGTCAGGGTAGAGAAAGCCATGGTACAAGCTACATTAGCACTGGTTTGTAGACCCATTTGATAGGCGACGATGACAGCCAGAGCAATCAAAGCGCCTTGGATACTAAATTTTTGAACAAAGGGACGGTCCATAAACCCGGCTTTTGGATCGCGTGGTTTTCGATTCAAAATATCTTTAGCGCCTGGTTCCATACCAATGGCCAAGGCAGGCAGGGAGTCAGTCACTAAATTGATAAAAAGCAATTGAACCGCTTTAAAGGGTACTGGCAAAGCTAAGATTGAGGCATAGACAACGGTAATAATTGCTGATAAATTGCCAGATAATAAATAGAGGATCGCATTTTTGATATTTTCATAAATGGTACGACCATTCGCAACGGCTTTGATGATGGTCGCAAAGTTATCATCTGCTAAGATCATGCTGGCTGCATCTTTGGATACTTCGGTACCCGTAATACCCATGGCCACACCAATATCGGCTTTTTTCAAGGCCGGTGCATCGTTGACACCATCACCGGTCATTGATACGATACGACCTTTTCTCTGCCATGCTTCCACAATACGAATTTTGTTTTCAGGAGAAACGCGCGCATAGACGGAAATCTTTTCGATGTTTTGATCCAATTCCGCCTCACTCATCGCATCCAATTCTAGACCCGTTACGGCCATATCTCCGTCTTCAAAGATACCAATACGACGAGCAATAGCCGTTGCCGTTACTTTATGATCCCCTGTGATCATAACCGTTCGAATGCCAGCTTTTTTTGCTTGTGCAACGGCCATTACGGATTCTTCACGAGGTGGATCCATTTCGGAAATCAAACCTAGGAATGTAAAACCATATTCGGTATCTTTGGAAAGTGATTCATCGTCTTCTTTATAAGCAAAGGCAAGTACACGTAGTCCGGATGCGGAAAAAGATTGATTCTTGGCAAGGATCTTTTCTTTTTTTTCGGGTGTCATGGGATGAATGCCATCATCCAAACGAATGGATTGACAACGATCGAGTAAAACATCCACAGCTCCTTTGGTCAAAATGGTAGAAACACCATGGATCTTATATTTTGTGCTCATCAGTTTACGATCTGAATCAAATGGAACTTCTTCCATTCGATCTAAGGCATCACGTAACTGACTTTCCGTCAATGAAATGGTGTCTTCATCAATTTGAATACCAGGTACTTTTCGATACATTTCCAATAAAGCATATTCGGTTGGATCACCGATTCCTTTACCATCGACTAGGGAGGAATCGTTGTTCAATACCGCATCATAAAGAAGATAACGATGCAATTGATTATGAAGATCAAGCATATCCGCTGTATAGGTTTGATCACCTACATATATATCTTCCACTGTCATTTTATTTTGGGTCAAAGTTCCTGTTTTATCGGAGCAAATGACCGATACGGATCCCAACGATTCAACCGCAGCTAAGTTCTTGATGATCGCATTCTCTTTGGCCATTCGTTGTGTTCCCATGGCTTGTACGATCGTAACGATCGAACTTAAAGCCTCAGGAATCGCAGCAACTGCCAAGGCTACCGCAAACAATAAAGAATCCATCAATGGTTGGCCACGCAATATTTGCATACCAAAGATCACGACACAGATGATCATGATCACAATGGCTAGTTTAGAAGAAAAGTCATCCAAAGTGATTTGTAGTGGTGTACGCTTTTCTTTGGTGGCATTCATCAAGGAAGCAATTTTACCAATTTCAGTTTCCATGCCGGTGCCAGTCACTAGGATCGTGGCGCGTCCATAAGTGACCAACGATCCCGAATAGACCATATTTAAGCGATCACCAAGAGGGACTTCATGATCAAATGCAACATCGGCTTTGTCCACATTGGTGGATTCACCCGTCAAGCTCGATTCATTCACTTGAAGGGAATGAATATCCAGGATACGTCCATCGGCTACGACCATATCGCCAGCTTCAATGGTCATGACATCACCTGGTACGACTTGTTCCGATGGAATTTCGATTCTTTGACCATCGCGAAAGACTTTTGCGGTTGGTGAAGATAAGGATTTGAGGGAAGCCAGTGATTTTTCTGCTTTGATATGTTGGATCGTACCAAGTACAGCATTTAATATAAGGACGACCAAAATGACAAGGGTACTTTCAATATCGCCCATACAAGCAGAAATCAGAGCAGCCACGATCAAAATGATGACCATGAGATCTTTAAATTGTGAGATAAAGACCTGAAAGGTTGTTTGTTTCTTTGATTCTTCTAAGGCATTCGGGCCATATTGTTGATAACGTGAAGTAGCCTCATCAGCGGATAAGCCTTGTGGCCCGGAATTGAGATCTTTTTCTATTTGTGCTTTTTTTTCTAAGTAATAGTCTTTCATATGCGATACCTCCCGAATAAAAAAAAGTGAGACCATTGTATATCAAAAAAGATATACAATAGTCTCACCATTTAAACTTACAGCGGAAATAAATTTCGTGGTTGACGCCATAAGTGCATATTTGCCGGTTACTCCCTATTACATGAACATTGAAACATAATTTAAAATGGATTTCAATAAAAAAAGTTTTTTTAAAAAATGTTTGCATTCAGTAAAAGGCTATGTTATATTATTAAGGCACTGATAAGTGTAAAAAATAAATATGCGCCCATAGCTCAATTGGATAGAGCGTTTGACTACGGATCAAAAGGTTGCGGGTTCGACTCCTACTGGGCGCGCCATTTTTTAATGAGTATCGGGACGTAGCACAGCTTGGTAGTGCACTTGATTTGGGATCAAGGGGTCACAGGTTCAAATCCTGCCGTCCCGACCATTTCTTTAAACTTTTTTGGCTGGGTAGCTTAGTTGGCTAGAGCATCCGGTTCATACCCGGAAGGTCGTGAGTTCGAGTCTCACCTCAGCCACCAACGAGTTGAATTGGACCCTTAGCTCAGTTGGTCAGAGCATCCGGCTCATAACCGGCGGGTCGTCGGTTCGAGTCCTACAGGGTCCACCAATATACAAAAGAATCTCCTAGGAGAAGTACCCAAGTGGTTGAAGGGTCCGGTCTTGAAAACCGGTAGGTCGTTCGCGCGGCGCCTGGGTTCGAATCCCAGCTTCTCCGCCATTTGTCACATCGCGGGATAGAGCAGTCTGGTAGCTCGTCGGGCTCATAACCCGGAGGTCGTTGGTTCAAATCCTTCTCCCGCAACCATGTGGTCTCATAGCTCAGTTGGTAGAGCAAAGGACTGAAAATCCTTGTGTCGTTGGTTCGATTCCGACTGAGACCACCATTTGTCAAAGATTGCACCTAGCATTTGCCAGGTGCTTTTTTTA
>NZ_JAXDRQ010000014.1:0-18190 GCF_034090965.1 Absicoccus sp.
TTATAATGATGGATCTGATCATGGATACGAACGGTCAATTCCTTTTCTTGATACAAGCCACAAACCGTTGCATTCAAGACCACTTCGACACCGGCTTCATCGGCTTCGGCTAATAAGCTTTCCCCAATCTTAAATCCTCGAATCTTGGCTTTATGTTCCTTGGAACCAAAGAATTTATGAATTTGTTTAAATAACTGACCGCCTGGTTTTTCATTTTCATCAAATACCACAACGTGAAGGCCTTTTTTGGCGGCTTCGATCGCAGCGGATAATCCAGAAGGCCCAGCCCCGACAACAATGAGATCATATCGTTTCATTTTTGGTCACCTTCTTTCATAGCACGAACCCCATATTGTGTTTGTACTTGCATGCCGGCTTTCAATGGAGTGACACAAGTACGAATATTTGGTTTTCCATCAACAACCATGACACAATCGGTACATCGACCAATGGCACAAAAGATACCTCTAGGTTTATGTTGTTTATTCGTATAGCGATGCACCATGACACCTTGTGCTTTCAAAGCCATGGCAATGGGCTCTCCTTCATAGCCTTGCATGGGTTTGCCATCAAAATAAAATGTGATCAAATTTCCCTTTTCTTGTTTCCCTAAAATCGGATGTTCTGCAATTCTTGCATCCATTGTTCTCATCCTTTCTACAAAAGAAAAAGGCGTCTATGAATCTTTCCTTCTAGACACCTTTATCTATAGGCTTATAATACATAAGCGATTGGCTTAAAAATTGTAAAAATCAATACTAATGGATGTTTTTTATGAAAATTCAAATGATTCGGTTTTTTCTATGCGTTCATTTCACCAGCTAATTCAAATCCTTTCTTGGCAACCAAGACCGCAATAAATTCATTGATAATGGCAGCCGCCGCAATCGTACCTTGTACAATATGTACTAAGTTTGGTTCTTGGGATAAAGTAGCACAAATGATGCCAGTAAAAATCAAAGAGACACCGCTATGGGGTAATAAGGTCAAACCCAAATATTTTTGTACCGTTTCTGGTAGTTCGGTTCGATGGGCACCAAATCTTGCGCCAAAATACTTTCCAAAGGCACGACTGACAATATATAAAACCGTATAGAGTCCAGCTCCAATCACAAGATGATAATTCAATGGCGCTCCTAAATTGACGATACTTGTTAATAGGGCAACCAAAAGACATGGATTATAGATTTGGATAATGGTTTGAAGCTTCTCATCCGATACCATATTGGAAAATACGGTGGAAAAGGACACGCCAATCAACACATAGTTCAAACTAATGCTTGGGGTTACATACGTATTACAAGCCCACCCAAACAGAGCAGTTGCGACGATCATTAATAAGATAATGGATAACATCGATGCGGGTTTTTCACTTCGTTGTAACCATTTCCCCGTGATATATCCAGGAAGGATCCCAATGAGGATGGGTAAGAAGATCATGATGGGGACCATGTACCAAGGCATTGATCCAGCCGATACTTGTTTGGCAATGGCTGCATTGACACTAAAAAAGACAATGATACCGACGATATCATCCAATACGGCCATAGGCAATAAGGTATTGGTGACCGGCCCTTTGGTATGGTATTCCTGCGTAATGGATAAGGCAGGAGCCGGTGCTGTTGCCAAGGCAATCCCGCCAAAGGCAAAACCTAACCAGATTGGAATACCTTGAAAATAGAAAACAACACTAAAAACAAGCGAAACGATCAAAAAAGTACCTAGGGATTGAGTCAAGGTCGTGATCAATAAAGCTCGTCCATATTTTTTGAGCTTTTTCCAAATCAATTCTGTACCTAACATCAAGCCAACACCAACACTTAAGATATCTTGGATCAAGTTATACCAATTGCTGTCCAATATCGTTTGAGGCATCAAATTCAGAGCATGAGGTCCCAAAGCCATGCCTGCAATCAACCATCCTAAGATCGATGGCATATGGATCTTGGTCATCAAACGACCAATAAAGAAAGCACAGACTAAAGTGAAAAGCCATCGTATGATCATCATTTTGATTCCTCCTTCTTTTGGGCAATGCCATACAACATCAAATCAATACATTGCGCAACGCCTTTTTCATGTTGTTCCATGCGATCCATAAAGCTTACATTTTTGCTTTCTTGTCTTTGGAACCACATGTTATAAAACGTTTGCATCCATTCCATCCATTGATAGGCTATTTCTTCACTCACATTGTCACGAAGTGTATGTTTTGAAAGTAATTCACCAAATTGTTGTTTATTAAGAGAATCCATAGGAATCCGTAATTTTTTAATTTTGGCTTCTAATTTTTGTGGTGGATTCACCATGATTTCCAAAAAGAGTCTTGCTTCCATTTCATGGGAAGAAAAAAAGTGCATACGAGCTGCGTTATAGGTCACCTCTTTGCTCATTTGTGCTTCAATATCACTGACCATATCTGCTATCATTCGTTTCACACATGCCAGATAGAGATCATCTTTATCTTTATAATTATGATAAATCAATCCTTTATTGATGCCTGTCGCACAAATCGCATTGATCGAACTACCCGCATATCCATTCTGACCAAATTCTTGTATACCTGCTTTCAAGATTTTTTCTTTCGTCAATTGCGTCTTCATTTCTTTTCGCATACGATCACCAAAGCTATTGTAATTATTATTGACCTGTTGGTCAATAATAGGATGCCGATTCTTTCTTTTTCGATATATAAAGAAAAAAAAGAGTCCTATCATGAATAACGTAAAAACCTTTCCGTTACTAGAAAATATTCGAAATGCCTTTTTAAGAGAAATTCAAAGCACTGAAAAATACAATCCCGATCAAGGAAAAAAATATGGAAAATCCCTACGCAAAACGATTTCTCGCACCCAACAAGGTCAATGGCCATTTCGTGCCCATCGAATCGATAAGATCCAACTGATCTTTGATCAAGAAAGAAATCGCGTCCAAGATATCGTCCCCCTGCGCCATGAACGAATGAAAGCCTCTACCTTTGCTTTTTTACGCGGAGCGGCTATCGTGATGGCTTCCGATATGAGTGAGCTTTCTTCCACCAACATTCGTGTGCAAGCCTGTGGCGATGCGCACATTGCCAACTTTGGCATTTTTACCTCACCCGAAAGACACCTCGTTTTTGACCTCAATGACTTTGATGAGACCCTGCCCGCCCCTTGGGAATGGGACATCAAACGCATGGTCGCCAGCATGGAAGTTTGTGGTCGTGATCGTGGTTTTACATCGGAATTACGCTCTCAAGCCATCCAACTGGCCATAAAAACATATCAAGATTCCATGCATCAATATGCCTCGATGAGTCCTTTGGCCGTTTGGTATGACCATATTGATATGGAAACCTTACAGACAAGCACGAAAGATCTCATTAGTAATGATGTGCTCCAAAAGACCATGAACAAAGCACTGCAAAAGAATCAAGAAAGAGCCATCGAAAAACTAACGGAATTTGTGGATGGTCATTATCGTTTCAAAGAAGATCCACCCGAAATTTTGCCGATCCGTACCATCTTCGAACAAAAAAATATGTCGATCACACCGAAACAATTATCCAAACAACTGGAATTGATGATGAAGACCTATCGTTTGAGTTTACCCAAAGAACGCCGTTTTATCATTGATCAATATACGATTCGAGATATTGCCTTTAAAGTCGTTGGTGTTGGTAGTGTCGGCACGCGTTCTTGGGTCATTTTACTGGAAGGTGGTTCCAATCAAGATACCCTCATCTTACAAATCAAAGAAGCCAACGAATCCGTTTTGGAACCCAATGCCGGTACATCCATCTTTCATGAACATGGACGCCGTGTCGTCGAAGGTTTACGAGCAGCCCAAACCGCCGGAGACATTTTAACAGGTTGGGTCAGCATTCCGCTTGGCGAAGGCAAATGGTTGGATTACTATGTTCGACAGCTATGGGATTATAAAGGTGCTTTCAACCTGGCAAAAATCGAAGCCAATGATTTTGTGGGCTATTGTGCTTTATGTGCAAGAACATTGGCTCATGCACACGCAAAAACCGGAAATCGATTTGCGATTGCCGGTTATTTAGGAAAAAATGGTCGTTTTATTCAGTCGATGGTTCAATTTGCACAGGCCTATGCCAATCAAAATGAAGATGATTATCAAACTTTTCTACAAGCGCTAAAATAAAGCTGTAACGATTTCGCTACAGCTTTTTATGCAATATGATTGGCTTTTAATACATCTGATACTTCTTTGACCCCAATAATTTGTAACTGATCTTTTACTTCTTGAGGCACATCTTTTAAATCACGAATATTTTCTTCCGGAATATAAATGGTCTTTAATCCGGCACGAGCCGCCGCCATTAACTTTTCAGGCAAACCACCAATCGCGCTAACTACCCCGCGTAAAGAGACTTCACCAGTCATACCAACCGTAGGATCTACTTTTTTACCAGTGACTAAGGAAGCTAAGGCCGTCGTTAGAGTAATACCCGCCGAAGGTCCATCTTTTGGTACCGCTCCTTCTGGCACATGAATATGTAAATCATTTTCTTCAAACAATTCTTCTTTTTCCGGGAACATAGATTTCACAATACTGATGGCAATTTGTGCCGACTCCTTCATGACATCCCCCAACTGACCCGTAATGATGGTCTTGCCTTGACCTTTGGTAAATAGAGTTTCAATAAATAAAATTTCTCCACCAGCACTTGTCCAAGCAAGACCAGTCACGATACCCGGCTTGGTTTCCGTTAGTTTTCGACCATGACGAATCGGTTGCATATCCAATAGTTCAGGTAGATCTTCAGATAAGACCGTAACTTTTTTATCATCTTCTTGTTCTACATGAACAGCAACGGAACGACAAAGTGTATCCAAACGATTCTTTAAACCACGAACACCACTTTCCATCGTATAACCTGAAATCATTTCTTCAATGGTTGGATCTGGTACTTCCAACATATCCTTTGTGATGCCCATAGATTCCATGGCTTTTGGCAACAAATGTTTTTTCGCAATTTGTAACTTATCCGATGCAGAATAACCAGAAAAACGAATCACTTCCATACGATCCAATAATGGTTCAGGAATCGTATCCATCGTATTGGCGGTACATACAAATAAAACATCCGATAAATCATAAGGTACATTCATATAGTGGTCGGTAAAGGTAGAATTTTGTTCAGGATCCAATACTTCCAATAGAGCACTGGCTGGATCGCCATTATAAGAAGAAGATAATTTGTCCACTTCATCTAAGACCATGACTGGATTGGATACCCCACTTTTTTTGATTCCATCCATGATTCGTCCAGGCATCGCACCAATATAGGTCCGACGATGACCACGAATATCCGCTTCATCACGGACACCGCCTAAACTGACGCGCACATATTTTCGATGCAAAGCATCCGCTATACTTTTGCCAATGCTTGTTTTCCCTGTACCTGGTGCACCGACAAACAAAAGAATGGAGCCCGATTGCTGCTTCTTTAAATTCATCACCGCAATTTGTTGGATGATCCTTCGCTTGATCTTCTCCAAACCAAAGTGTTCGCGATCCAAAACGGCTTCGGCTTCTTTCAAATCAATCTTTTCCGGTGCTTCCTTTCGCCAAGCTAGCGAAGTCATAAAATCCAAATAGTCATAAAGCATACCATATTCAGGACTGTTGTTGCCTTCTTGTTTTAAACGATTCAAGGCTTTTTCCGCTTCTTTTCGCGCATCTTCATTCATACCCGATTCTTCAATTCGCATCTGTAAGCGACGAATATCCGTTACATTTTCCGGGTGCATATCATCCAATTCTTTTTGCAGATAATCCAATTGTTTTTTAATGGCTTGTTCTTTATACAATTTTCGATAATCTTCCTGCTGCGCCCGAGCAGCATCATTTTGAACTTGTGCGGTCTCACTAAATTCATACATGATCTTTTCAATGGCTTCGGCTCTTTGAGCACGACTATCTATTTCCAATAAATGATATCGCTCTTCATTGGTAATCGTTAACCAAGGCGAGGCCGTAACGACCATTTGCTCCAAAGAATCAAATCCTTGAATAAAGTTCTTTGCGTCCCTGCCCCAAGGGGTATTTTCACTAAACTCTAAAATAGCTTCTTTGATGCCTTCAACTTTCTGTGCTTCCGTTGCACTATCGAGATCATCAATATCATTCAAACGTGTTAATGAAAAATCGAATGTTTGATCCGCTACTTTATAAATATCATTTAAGCGAACGCGATTATTGGTTTCAATAGCCACATATCCTTGGTCATTGACCTCCGTAATTTCCCCACGCACACCAATTGGATAAAAACTATTTTCATCCAAATCTTCGGGTGCTGTCTTTTCCTTTTCCATTAAAAATAAAACACGACTTCCTTGTGTCGGTTCATGGTTGGTGACTTCTTTAAAATCTTCCGTTTGAAAATACACTCTTGTATTGGGAAGAATCAACGTGTTATAAATCGGTAAAAGTATCATAAATAAACACCTCCGTTTTTAGCACTGTAGTTTGTCAAGTGCTAATCATGGGCTAAATATACCCCTGGCTCGTATGAATGTCAAGCCATACAATCAAAAATAAAACGATCTTTTGATATCTTTCTCATAAAATTCACATTCTTGGTATAATAATTCATATGTCCAATTTGGGGAGGGATGTACATGACATTGAAATATGCCTGCAAACAATCATTGCCCGTGATGGCTGGTTATATCGTTCTTGGTCTTGGTTTTGGCGTGCTGCTCGAAGCCAAAGGATATGGTCCAATCTGGGCACTTTTGATGAGTTTATTTATTTATGCCGGTTCCATGCAATATGTAGCCATTGATCTGATCACTTCTGGTGCTAGCCTGATCACCACGGCCCTGATGACCCTGATGGTCAATGCTCGCCATCTCTTTTACGGCTTATCCATGATCGATCGATATCGAAATACCCAACCCTATAAACCGTATTTGATCTTTGGTCTGACCGATGAAACCTATTCTTTGGTCTGTAGCGGTGAAGTGCCTGAAGGCATCGATCAAAATAAATATTATTTTTTTGTGACCCTGCTTGATCAAATCTATTGGATCATCGGTAGTGTACTTGGTGGTCTGTTAGGCAGTGTCTTCACATTCAATACAACGGGCATTGATTTTGCGATGACAGCCCTTTTCCTAGTGGTTTTTACCCAACAATGGCTAGACACCAAAAATCATATCAGTGCGATCATTGGTGTTTTTTGTTCCATTCTGTGTCGATGGCTTTTTGGCCCGGATCAATTCTTGATTCCCACTATGATTTCGATCACCTTCCTTTTGACCATCTTTCGAAAGCGCCTAGAAAGCGAGGAAACCCATGACTGATTCACATACCTTACTTTTGATCATTATCATGGCTATTGTGACCATTTTTTTACGCTTTTGCCCTTTTCTCGTTTTTGGCAATAAAAAAGAAACCCCAACATATATAACCTATTTGGCATCGGTATTACCTTACGCCATCATGGGTATGTTGGTGGTTTATTGTCTTCGTAATATTCAATGGGTAGAAACGCCTCATGGCTTACCCGAGTGCATCGCAACGCTCGTTGTCGTTGGCTCCTATGTTTGGAAACGAAATACTCTATTGAGCATTGCCGGGGGAACCATTTTATACATGTTTTTGGTTCAAGTGATCTTTTAATGTTTTTGCCAAAAAGAAATCGCTTTTTCAAGCCATCCTTGGGCAACCGTACCTTCACCCAAACCAAAGCCATGCGATAAACCAGGAAATATATCGATTTGCGCATCGGTTCCATTCGCTTTGATCTTTTGAATACGTCGAGTCATCGCTTGATACGATGCGATCCAATCATTGGTGCCAACACAAGCAGCCATTCTTACGCCAGCTGAACCACCCCATAATGAATAATTTGCCATCGGAATCCCCAATTCCTTTTGATGAGTAAATAAAAAGGCGATGGCACAAGCCAAGTCTTCACAAGCTGTTTGTGCCCCGGGACGATAAATCAACGCAAACGCATTGTATCCTTTTTTTGATAATTCCAAAGCAACGGGAAAACTATCTTACATCGCTCCTACATACGCAAACCTGCATTCACAATAGCGGTTGGTACCTTTTCTTTTCCTGGAAAGAAAAAGAGACCCGTATTGCGCTTTCTTACATCCCTCTGCTTTTCTTCTTCTGAATAGATATCATAAAAAATGGTGTAGCCATTTTCTTTCTGATCATGTAAAAACTGTACGATCTCTACGGTTTTATCTGGATTGATATTGTTGTACCAAGTCAAGCTAAGATCACCTAGGGTACTACCATTCATATATCCTGGATCGACAGGAAATAATAACTGACCATAGTTCTCAAAAAGGGAATCTTCTATTACATCCCGGATTGGTGTTTGTTTTGTATACATTCCATCACTTCCCTACTTCATTCTATGGATTCCTGTTCTTTTGTACAATATCGAATACCTATGGCACCATACATCTATTGAATACTAAAAAAGAGCTGTATCAGCTCTACTCTTGATCAAATAACGCCGTCGAATAATACCGTTCGGCTGTATCAGGAAGAATGGTCACGACCGTTTTTCCTTTTCCTAATTTTTTGGCTAATTTCAATGCAGCCGCTACATTGGTCCCACTGGAAATGCCACAAAGAAGACCTTCTTTACAAGCAAGCTGTTTAGCCGTTTGTATGGCTTCTTCATCGGAAATGATACAAATATGTGAATAAATGTCTTGATCCAAAATCGGTGGGATCAAACCATCACCAATCCCCATTTGTAGATGTGTACCCACTGGCTTACCCGAAAGAATGGCTGCTTTTTCTGGTTCGACCACCCAAATTTCAATATTTGGATTTTTGGCTTTTAATACTTCACCAACACCAGTGATCGTACCGCCAGTACCAATACCGGAACAGAACCCATCAATCGGACCATCCACTTGTTCTAAGATTTCTTGTGCGGTATAGGTTTTATGTGCCAAAATATTATTTTCATTCTCAAATTGTTGGGGTACAAATACACGTGGATCTTCCTTGGCCATTGTATTGGCTTTAGTGACACAAGCTTGAATGCAATCGCCAATATTGCCAGCATCATGCATTAAAATCACTTCGGCTCCGTATTGTTTGACCAATTTTCGTCGTTCTTCACTGACAGAATCGGGCATGATGATGATCGTCTTATATCCTTTCACAGCAGCTACCAAAGCCAATCCCACGCCTTGATTGCCTGAGGTTGGCTCAACAATGATGGTATCTTTATGGATCTTTCCTTGTTTTTCAGCCTGTTCGATCATCGTCAATGCCGTTCTTGTCTTGATGGACCCACCAATATTCACACCTTCAAATTTCACCAATACTTGCGCATCTTCTTCATTTGTCAATCGTTGTAAACGAATCATCGGTGTATGCCCCACCGCTTCTAAAACTGTATGATAAATCATGTATTTACTTCCTCTATGTACAAGTTTTAGTATAGTACAGTCTACTTTTCATAAACATCCAATGCTTCAAATAAAGCATGTGGCAGACCTCGAGGTCCACGGATAGCATATACGCCAAATTCATTCTTTAATCGAGAAAAAGAAAATGCTTCGGGTGGATATCTTTTTAATAAACGTATTTTCATCAATGCGGATATGTTTAAATTCTTATCTTTATACAGATAAGGAATATGCGTTTGGATTACTTGGCATTCATAAAGGATGGCGGATATAGGTGCACCCACATACATAAACACAAGATCACCAACTTGGATGCCGCGTCCTTGTTTCCAATCGATTGTTTGAACATCATCAAAAGCATGTTCGATATCATAGTATTTCGGATTGGCTGGTATGATCCATTCTTTCAATCCACGTTTTTTTGATTTCTTGGATTTTGAGCCAGCCACACGATAACTTTCATCAATCCAACGATATATATCTTCTAAGTCAATGGTGCCATCCAATTGAATCGATAGCCAATTTCCTTTCTGATGATTTCGATCATAGCCTGGCTCATCCACCATGATATCCACTAAAAAAGGATCACTGACCTTCACATCCAAAATGTCTTCTTCCGTCCCATAAAGACCGAGTTGTTTACTCGGTACACGCAATATCCGTGCAAAACAAGCATGATTGTCTTGGCGGTTCCATACTGGATCGGTTGGTGCATTCACAAAAGGATAGTCTGGATCAATGCCATATTGTTTTTGTATATACTGGATGATTGCTTCTTTCATTGTTATCCTCGTTTATTGAAATATATCATAAATCGTCCATTTTTCCTATTCATCTGTTTTTTATATACGAACAAATTTCCGGTTGACACAAATAAAAATTATGATATGGTTGTAACAGATAAAAGAATTCTTCGGGGTTGGGTGAAATTCCCTATCGGCGGTAGAGTCCGCGAGCCGTACGGCATGATCTGGTGCAATTCCAGAACCGACAGTATAGTCTGGATGGTAGAAGAAAAATGCTTTTTTATATGCATGCATACCAGTACCCGAATGGTGCTGGTTTTTTCTTTTTCGAAGATCCTTTTGTCCAAAAGAAAAAGGAGACGTATGATGAAAAATTGGAATGTGAAAAAATTAGTATTTACTGCGATGTTGACTGCCGTTGCCGGCGTTTTGATGTCATTGGAAATCTCTGTGCCATTGATGCCGGTATTCTACAAAATTGACTTTTCGGATGTACCAACTGTCATTGCTTTATTTACGATGGGACCATTATCGGCAACCATGGTCGAAATCATCAAGATTCTCATCAAAGTATTGACCGTAGGTACAAATACAGCTTATGTCGGTGAATTGGCCAATGTGCTTGGTGTTGCCGTTTTTGTGATCCCAACATGGATCGTTTATACCAAGATGGGAAAAACCAATAAAGCCATTTTTGCTTCTTTGGTCATTGGCGTATTGGTTCGAACGGCTTGGGCATGTTTCTGTAACGCGTATATCACTTTGCCTCTCTATGCGAAAGCGATGAGCATGAATTTAAACGATGTGATCAAAGCGGTTAGCTTTGCGAATGGCAATATTACCAATCTTCGTAGTTTTATCATGTTGGCAACCATTCCATTCAATATCATTAAGATCTCATTGAATTATATTATTGGCTATGTCGTTTATGATCATGTTGTCTTGAAACATACCGCCTTCAAAGTAGAAAGACATACCGCATGAAACAGTATTATGCGAATGTAACACGATTGGAAATGGAACAAATCAACAAAGAAGAAGCCATCGTCCTTATTCCATTGGGTGCTTTGGAACAACATGGTAATCAAGCCCCTTTGGGAACCGATTACTTCATTGCCAACACCATGGCACAACGTATCTTTGATCAATTCGAAGATACCTTTCCCCTTCTTGTTTTTCCAACCATGCCCATTGGATTAAGTACTGAACATAAGCATTTTTGTGGTTCGATCACCTATAAACCCATGACCTACTATGCGATGTTGTATGATATTTGTGCAAGCTTAGCCCATCATGGTTTTCAAAAAGTCGTCTTGTTGGTGTGTCATGGTGGTAATGCCCCTACAGCTCAAATGATATCAAGAGAAATTCGCTCCGATTTTGGGATGAATGTCTTTGTCTTGCAGTCCGGTGCTTTTGATGATCCACGCGTGCAAGCAACCATATCGAAAGGAAATACGTTTGATTTTCATGGCGGTGAAATGGAAACGTCCATGGTCATGGCTATCGATGAAAACTTGGTTCATTTAGAAACCTGCGAAAAAGGGCATATAAAAAATCAAGCATTCGAAACCCATCTATCTTGGCTAGGGGAAGACTTTGTCACAGAGGATGGAAAGCCCATTGGTATCGGTGGTGATCCAAGCGGAGCAACCAAAGAAAAAGGCGAAATCATCTTCCAAGTTTCCGTAGAACATCTAATTGATGCTTTAAGACAAATTCGCCAATTTCATTAAGCCACAATTTGTGGTTTTTTTATTTTCTTCGATATGTCTTGGCATAGACAAAAACAATCGCAAAAAGAGATAACACAAAGAGAATGCCAATATAAGAAAGAGACTGATTCATCGAAATCTCATGATCAAACATTGTTGCTTGAAAAGAAAATACGTTCTTTATTTCTTTCACAAATAGATTTCCTCCGAGGATTGACTTTTTTATATGAGTCAAGAACCCTTTTGTCAATAAATTACGCATCATCACCGTAATATGTGTGGCCGGCAAAAGATTACAGACCGTTTGGATGGACTTGGAAAATTGCGACAAGGGAATATAGGCACCAATCACAAAGCCACAACCTGCTGATAATAAGCCATAAAAAGCATCACTGGCTGCAGTGCTTCTAAAAAACAAAACAAGGACCATCAGACAGGCTGTTGCGGAGATCGAACCGATGCCAATCGTGCCATACAATCGCAAGATCGTATCCGTTGCTAGGTATAAATGACCGACACTTTGCATAAACAACAAGCCAATGGTAAACAAGAGAGATGTCATCACAAAAGCAGAAATGGTCGCACTGGTGTAATAGGCCAACGCAATTTGATAACGTTTCATGGGGGTTGTCGCAATATCTGCATCGACCTTGCTTTCTTTATCTTTCACAATGGTACTTAAACAACTATAAGGAATGGTGATCAAAGAAGAACCTGTAATTCCTGTCAGTAACATAGTGTACACGATCAAATCGATGGATCGTTCTTGGATTGAAAGATGCATGGCTTGCACGATTTGTTGGATGCTATCGACATAATTGTTTTTTAGAAATAAAAGATAGAGCATAAATACGATAATGGGTGTCAATAAAGAAAAAATAATGGCTTGTCGATCTTTAAAATATAACAGTAAATTTCGTTTTGTGAGTCCAATATATCCATTCATACGCTGCCTCTCTACTCTAATGTATGCCCGGTACAATGTAAAAAAACATCATCCATGCTCCCTTTGATAATTTCATAGTCTACGATTTCGTTACGATATGTATATAGAAAAGAAGTGATATTGCCATGTATTTCTACTACATAATGATCTTGTTCATAGTGACACGTACCCAGCTGGGATACGATCGTTTCTGCTTCGAGACTTGGTTGGGTGTACCAAAGAAAATGGGTTGGAGCAAAACGATCTTTTAATTGCGATGGCGTTCCCTGTGTCATGATCTTTCCTTGATCTAAGATCACGACATGATCAGCATGAGTGGTTTCTTCCATATAATGGGTGGTCAAAAAAATGGTCATCTTTTTTTCTCTTTGCAGAAAATGAATATATTCCCAAACCAATTTTCGATTTTTGGGATCTAAGCCTGTTGTTGGTTCATCTAAAAATAAAATGCGTGGATCGTGGATCAAGCTTCGGCAAATATCGACTCGTCGTCTTTGTCCACCCGATAAGGTTCCATAGGGCTTTTTCCATAAGGATCGCATGTCAAAAAAAGTTTCAAATTCAGCCAATCGCTGGTTGATCTCGGCTTTTTTCATGCCATAAAAAGTCCCTCGAGTTATGAGATTTTCTTGTACGGTCAACTTGGGATCCAATACGGAATTTTGAAAAACAATACCAATATTTTTACGAATCGCACTATCTTCTTTTCCCAGTTGATACCCGCAAATACGAATATCTCCTTGGTTTTTTTCTAAAATCGTACATAACACATTGATCGTGGTTGATTTTCCCGCTCCATTCTCACCAAGAAAAGCGAATAGTTCTCCTTGTTCAACGTCAAAAGAAATATCATCAACAGCGAGAAGGTCATTGTATCTTTTCGTTAAGTGTTTCACTTCAATAATTTTCATATTGAATTCTCTCTTTCTAAATCGAAAATAGCACATCAAAAATCATAAAAAAAGGGTTTGGCAACTAAGTTGCACAAACACCGAACTAAGATGCATCTTTGTCTTGAATTTCTTTTAAGGCTTCATTGATTTGTTGGGCATCATTCTTACCCATCCAGATCATGATAAACCAAACAAAGATGTAGACAATAAAATAACCAATGGAAATAAAGAGAGCACCTTCTCCATCCGCATACCAACCACAAAGCGATCCCATATACATAACGATGGCATAGACACTCGAAATATGAATGATCGAAGATAGGATCGGATGGAGTTGCAAAATATCTAAAACGAAATAAGGAATGGTACACAAGAAGCCACAAAGCACAAAAGAGATGGGGTGATACCACGACAAATGAAAGGAATAGCCTTGCATATGTTCAATCACACCTTGTATCGAAACCAGACACAAAATGCCAAAGGAAATGGAAATGGCTTGCAGCAATATATCTTTGAAACGCTCCATTACAGATCCAACCTCCTTTTGATTTCTTTGACATAACTTCGGGAAATGATGATTTCTTCGCCATTTAACAATTCAGCACGCATGCGACCACCGATTTCATACTGTACTTGTTTGACCTTTCTAAGATTAATGATCATGGCTTTTGAACAACGTGCAAACAATGGATCGAATATCTTTTCTAACTCATACAATCGATTTTTTGTTTCATAACAAGTATCTTTCAAATAGACATAGGTATGTTTGTCGACGGATTCCACATAATAAATTTGATGCAAAGGAATACGAATGGTTTCATTTCGATGCCGACACCAAATGGTTTGACCACCATTTTCTAACAAATCGATGGCTTGTTGGATCGTTGCTGTCTTTTGTACTGCTTTGATATGAGCCGCTTCTTCTTGGCTTTTTTGAACTTGTTCATAGATGACTTTCATGATTGATTCCTATAAGCCATTAACAATATTGACCGGTCTTTCTCCTTGCGCAATGTGCCTTGCATTTTCCCATTCCAATTGATTGGCACGACGGAAAAAGCCACTCGTACAACCACCAATATGAGGAGAGATGATCACTTTTTGCTGAAGATTGATAGGTAGATGCAACAATGGATTGTCTTTTTGGACGGGTTCTGGAGCTAATGTATCCAGGCCAACACCGGCTAATTTACCGGATTCTAAGGCCTGCACCAAAGCTTGATTATCAACAATTTCACCACGTGCCGTATTGATAAAGTAAGCATTATTTTGCATATTTTCAAAGAATGTCTGATCGCACATATTGGTTGTTTTGGCTGTCACAGGTACATGCATGCTTATGATATTACATGCTTTCAATAATTCATCCAAGGATAGATAAGAAACCGAATATGCATTTTCTTGTTCCTCAGAAAGTCGATGGCGTTTGTAGTAATAAACCTCTGGTGCAAAGGGTTGAAGCAGTCGAGCCACTTCTTGGCCAATATGACCAAACCCAATCAATCCGACTTTCATTTCGTTGAGTTCATAAATGCCATGTGACATTAGATACATCTTTGTTTCAATTTGATGACCTGCCTTAACACTATCATATCCAGGGATCAGATGGCGTAAAAGAGCCAACATCAATAACACGGTTTGTTCAGCTACAGCAACGGCATTGGCTCCTTTTTGGTTACAAACATAGATACCCTGTTCTTTTGCGGCTTGCGTATCAATTTTATTGTATGCAACACCTTCTGAATGAATCAGTTTTAACTTTGGCATATGTTCGATTTCATATCGTGTTAATGGCTTGATTGCATCCACAACGACAACATCTGCATCTTTTCCCGCGGCAATAATTTCATCGGCAGATGCATCGATGCCAACAACTGCATAGTCTGTGTGTTTCACAAATTCCGTTTTGGGTTTGTATTTTTCAACACGAACTGGATCACTAATAAATAATATTTTCATACTTGCCCTCGCTCAATCTATGTCCATTCTATTATAAGAAAAAAGGCTACTCGCAACAAGTTAGCCTTCTTCTATCACTTTACGACGTTCTTTGATCTTGCGGATACCACGTTCAAACCATATCTTCAACAAAGCGGTGATAGGTACAGCAATCAACATACCAATAAATCCACCGGTCTTATTTCCAGCAATGACGCCAAGTAAAACCAACATCGGATGAATTTGCACATTTTTACTTAATAAACGAGGATTCACCACGGCACCATCCACGCCTTGAATGATCAAAAGGATGATACATCCGATGATGATCACTTGGACATTTCCCGATAAGATCCCCGATATCAAGGTGAGACCATAACCTACGATTGGACCTAGATAAGGCACCATATTGCCAATGCCTGTTAATACGCCAATGACTATGCCATAAGGAATGTGAGCTATGGAAAAAGTGACACTGACCGCTATCATCATAAAGATGGCATCGGTCATTTGACCACGAATATATCCTGCAAATACCGTACTGATATCTCTCCATATGTGATTCAAATGTGGTGTTGTCTTTTCACCAAACAGGACTTCGGCCACATTTTCCCAATAGGTATGAAGGCTTGGCCAATCAAGCATAAAATATACCGAGAAAATGATTGAAAATAAAATCGTTGATCCCACGGATTTGATATTGTTCAACGTATGACCAATACCTTGTACCCCTGTTCCAAAATGGGAAGTCAACCCATTTCGGATCGCATCCACAATTTGTCTGGCTTGTTCCGATTTCACATTCATTTTTTCCAACCAAGTCAAGAGGCCTTGATACATTTGATTGAGACTTTGTGTAAAAGCTTGAATAATCTGAAAGAGACTGGCATCATGAAGAGAACTAAATTGTTGGGTGATCGTAAGGATCAATAAACTAATCAGAACAAGGAGTCCTAAAATAATGCCACCAATTGTAATCACAACCCCAAAATAATGGGCACTTTTGGGTCGTTCTTGAAAAAAGGGTCGTTTTTTACATTGGGCTTCAACCTTTTCACAAAGTGGATACAACAAATACGCAAAAACAAAGCCAATCGCCATTGGTTTTAAGATACTACCAATCCATGCAAGCGTATTACCGAGTGCAGCAAAGAAGTTGCCTGCCGAAGATAAGATACCATATAAAATATATAAAATGACACATGTGCCAATCACATAGAGTGATATTTCCGTATATTGCTTATTCACTTTTAGTCGATCACGGATCCGATTTGGTTTTATGATTTGTTTATTACGATCCGTACTATCGTTTCGATGATCTTCCATGTTTTCTCCATATTATTTTTTTTGTTTTCAAAACGCTAAAAAAGACAAGACAACAAAGTCAAGATTGCCAGTCCACCCTGCATGAGGATAATCTTGGGATTGCTTGTTAGACTACCATACAATGCAACGGCAACAATATAGCTCATTAAACAGATCACAGCAGCCTTGCTTGAAAAAACCAAAATGGCTAATACGATCAGTATCGAAAGCAAGCCATTGTATACACCTTGATTCTTGAATAAGACATTCACATTTTTTTGACTTAGTTCCTGTTTGGTCATTCCAAAAACTTTTGATGTTTTTGCCGACGTTGTGGCGATGGTTTCTAGATAAAAGATATAAAGAAACTCTAAAGCAACGCATATTGATAAAATTTTCGTTACAAGATTCATATTTTTCAATTCCTCCATTCATTTCAATGGGTTCAAATAGCAATTGAAAACCCCGGATGATAAGAACTATCTTCTTATTCCCACTTCATTGAAACAATATGTTTATCATACCATAAATAGTTCCTTTTCCACCACTTTCTTCTAATACCTATGGACAGATTTCTAATGAGGAACGACAAAAATAACGATCAATCCAATGCATTTGGAAATCGGCATATGAATCGAATCATCGTGGATGATGGTATAATCAAACAGGAAATGCATATTCCTCCTGATTTTTTCCATTGTCGCCTGTTTTTTGGATATGCACAATTTTGATTTGACAATGACTGTATGATTCATTACGTCCATTTTAACAGGATACGAAAGTTTTCTTACAAATCTTTTTTATATTGAGTTTAGTAAAATACTTTGGAGGGATTCAAGCAATGAAAAAAAATCGTATTTTAGCAGCCGTTACTGCAACCCTATTGTGTATGCCGGCTACAAGCAGTATTTTTGCAGCGGGACACCAACAACATACTTGGAATCAAGGCGTATGGACCTGGCGTTCCAATACAAGTGCTTATGTAACCTTAACTTGTACAGAAGATGGTGCAAAACAATCGAGTGCTGGAAAAATCACCGTCAGCCAACAACCGGCTACTTGTACAGAGCCAGGCAAAACCATTTATACCGCAAGCACACTCTTTGATGGAAAAACCTATACGGATTCTCGTGAAGTCGTTACTTCACAAGCAACCGGTCATAACTGGAAAGTCAGTGGATGGACATGGAGCGATGATAACACGCAAGCTACGGTAACCGTTACTTGTCAAAATAATACC
>NZ_JAXDRQ010000015.1:0-27559 GCF_034090965.1 Absicoccus sp.
TTCTCTCATTTATGTTAAGATGGTTGTAGTTCATGGGATTCTCCTTGATAAATGTTTGTTTTCTCACTCACATTTTATCATTGAACCCATGGACTTTTTTAATTCTTATAGGCTGTTGCACTTATTATGATAATTTATCAAAAGAAAAAAGATGGATCTTTTACCCATCTTTGTGTTTGATATAGATTCGAATGGAAGCTTCTTGACAACATTGAAAATGATTCTTTTCCAGTACCCGACAACTGGCGACATTGGCCCGATAGACTCGACCCATAATTTTTGTGATATCCAATTGTTCAAAGGCAATCTTACAGATTTGTTTACATGCCTTGGTCATGATGCCATGATTTTGAAAGTTTTCCATCAAGCAATATTGAATTTCACCTATGGTTGGATCCTCTTCCTTTTTGGTGACACAAATATGACCGACCTGCTGTCCATCAACGATCACGATACGATAGATACCATTTTCGCCTTCTTTTTTTTGTACCGACTGCAACCACCAATGCGCAATGATTTCCGGGTACGGATAAGGGATGGTCTCTCCCATATAAGTATGATCGACATGATCCAATATGTTGGTGATGATATGGCTATCTGTTAGATGCCAATATCCTAATTCTAAAACCATAGGTACTGCTTCTTTCAAATGTATTGTATCATTGAAAGCGTTTTTTTACTGCACATTTTATGTTATTTTATTAGTGTATGAAACCAGAAGAAGAACAACAATTGATACAAATTGCGCAAATGTATTATATGGAAAACAAAACGCAATCCCAAATCGCAAAAGAACTTCATATTCATCGAAGTACGATTTCTCGTTTACTCAAATTATCTCGTCAAGAGGGGATTGTGGATATCACGATCCATGGTCTCCATGATCAGAATTTTCCTTTAGAGAAGCGTTTAAAAGAACGATACCAATTGAAATATGTCGGTGTCGTCACTTGTGCAGAAGGATTGACTCGTGATCAAAGATCCATTGTTTTAGCGAATAAAGCCAATGCCTTTTTTCAAACGATTTTAGATGATCATATGGTCTTAGGATTTGCGTGGGGAGCCACCCTTCGTGAAGTAGCCAATCATTTGACCAATCCAGCCCATCATACACCGTTAATGTGTGTGCCTTTAATGGGTGGAAGTTCCGGTCGCATTCGCAGTGATTATCATGTCAATGCCGTAGCTTATGAAGCCAGTCGAAATCTGGATTGTGGTGCCATCTTGATCGATGCGCCCGCCTATGTAGAGTCTGCCGATCTAAAAGATCGGTTTATGCATAGCGATTTTATGCAGTCGATCACCGAATATTGGCATAAAGTAGATATTGCCTTCTTAGGCATTGGATCGCCCAAAGTGACCATGAATAAATGGCGGTATTTCTATGGCAATGATTTCTTTAAAGAAGTGGAACATGGCAAAGTGGCTGGAGATATTGCTGGTCATTATTTTGATATCTATGGCACCTATCTATCCGATACATTGGATACGCATTTGATCAGCATTGATAAGAAAGGTCTGGCGCGTATTCCTTATCGCATTGGCATTGCCGAATCTTTAGAAAAAGTCGATGCCATTCGTGGTGTTTTACGTGGTCGATACATCAATTGTTTGATCACCACGCAAGAAACCGCAAAAGCTCTTCTCAATTCGGTGGACTTATAATACACTTTACATATGTCTTGGTATGAAAAAAAATATATCTATTTAAAAAACCATCCAACCCTTTCTTCCTGCATTCTTTTTTTGTCTACGTGGCTCACTCGTTTGGTGTATGTCAGTTATGGCCTCTTATGCATCTATGCATGCACCCATCAATTATGGAAATGCATAGGGGTACCTGCCATTGGTTTTGGCTTGGAAACTGGACTTCGCGCTACTTTGAATCAACCCCGACCCTATGAAATCATGGATTTTCCAACCCTTCAACCCAAAGCGACCAAGGGCAAAAGTTTTCCAAGTCGTCATTGTTTCAGTGTGGCCATCATTAGTATGGCCATGGCTTCTGTCAACATTTGGCTTGGTGCATGGTTTATGCTCTTTACCTTGTTGCTGATGATATGTCGGGTATGTATTGGTGTGCATTGGATCAAAGATGTCGTCGTTGGTGCATTATTGGGTTGGCTTTGTGGGTGGATTGGTTTTTTCCTTCTCTAGAGATAAGAAAAGCGATGTCAACGCATCGCTTTTTGTTTACCAGGCACCGCCGCCACCGCCACCGGCACCGCCACCAGAAAAGCCACCAAAACTGCCCGAACTCGAACCAGCTTGTGCAGCTGCTTGGGCGGCATTATAACTTTTCACCGAGTCATTGACTGGGGTCTGAATACCATGATCCATCATGGAATAGAAATACATCGTATTCCATAGTGTCGGATCACTGCCTACATACCAGTCTGGCTGTGGAATCTCGATGCTCGTAAATTTCTTAGCCCATGTTTGCGCCAAACCAAAAACCATCGCATATGGAATCACATCATAGAAATAATTCGGATTTTCTGCCGATAACTTTTCCAATTGATCCACTTCTGCTTTTTGGATAAAATCTTTTAATCCCATCAATGGTCCGGCTTTTTCTTTCCAATACGTGCTCATCTTCTGCATTCGATAAGAAAAGAAAAGACTTAGATAGCTCAATATTGATAAACCATACAAAAGCCATCCCGGTAGGATCTGATCCGTTTTTGTTCCTTGTTGATACAAAAAGAACAACCATGCACCCAAAGCAATCAAGCTCAATAAGAGTTTCCATGGACGATGATGCTGTTTATCAAACGATTCTTTGATATTTTTGTTTAAACAAATGGCACAAATCACAAACAGGATCACAAAGAATACAGCCATGTACCAATGATAGAAATAGCCTATATACGAAGAGGTCAAAAGCGCGATTGCAAATAGGATCAAACCAACAAGACTGAGATATTCAAAAGAATCGGTTTCTTCGAGTTTACGCTCATCCAAGAAGGATTGATGCAGCGCTTCTTTGGCAGCAATAAACTTTTCTCCAAACTTCTTATTCATATGCGTGAAATCACAGGACTTGTTTTTCTTAAACATCGCTTTAAACAACATCGTTTGATACGACGCAGAAGATGGAGGTAATGCATCCACTTTGGCATGAACAATGATGTGTGGTTTTTTCTTGGCGGTGGATTTGTCTTCAATTTCTACATAGCCTTTCTTTGCCCAATAAGGGACCAAAGCCATCATATCCACATCATCGGCCTGGCCATCCACGATATAGCCAACTGCCGATGGATCTAGATCATCGGGTGGATCGAAGGTAATGATAGGGGTCACCGGATCATCATGATCTTGGAGTTCTTTGATCAAAACCAAGACCAATAGAATGGCAGCTACAATGGCACATAGCCAAGACAGCCAAGTGGATCGTTGATACGCATCCACAAAATAATTCGAGCGCAATCGAGTCAGGATCGTTATGGCGGATCCCGAAGATAAATGATCCACTGTACCTGTAATTCCCTTTTTCGTCACTTGGTAGTCCACTTGGGCAGCATTGCTTGTTTGTCCGCTTGGGCCACTAAACAAATGGAATCCATTCACTTCGTTTTGGGTCAATGGCTTTTCAAATTGGATATCAAAGGAGACATGATTGATATCACAAGCCCAATCGGGACCAATCAGTGAATAGTACATAAAATCATAATCCGGACGATAATCCTTTGGCAGGACCAGTGTGTATTGGATCGTATAGGTCTTTGATCCACTCACATACGTATCGGCATCTCCAATTTTGATTTGATAGGTTCCATCTTCACTGGATGTTTCATATGCAGCACCAGACACCGAAACGTTCTTTACCTGTATGGCATACGTATCAACTTGTCCCGTCTTGGCTTCGTCATCTTTATAGCCTACATAATATTTTTCCGGAATATATTGATAGATGCCATGTTTGGGTTCCAAAAAATTAACTTGAACCGTTTCGGTTTGCGTAATGGTGTTGTTTTTATGATACGTAGCATTGATCTTAAAATTTTCGATATAGTAATCTGCCGTGCTGGCTTTGACAGGTGTAAAACTAGCTCCCAGACAAAGAAGCAGGGCAAAGAGCCATTTAAAACTCGACCTTAACATTTTGGCGTTCGTTTTCATTATCGACCTCAAACATTTGGCGCTTTTCAAAATGGAACAGGCTCGCAATGATATTTGTCGGTATGGTCATGATTGCATCGTTGTATTCACGTACAACGGCATTGTAGTATTTACGGGCATTGGCAATGTCTTCTTCCACTTTTTTCAATTGGCCTTGTAGATCCATAAAGTTTTGATTAGCTTTTAAATCTGGATACGACTCAGCTACCGCAAATAAATTACGGATAGCTCCGCCAATGGCTCTTTCACTATCAAGAATTTCATGGGTGCCATGTGCACTGCCACGTTGCGCAATGACTTTTTCTAACGTGTCGGCTTCATGTTTGGCATATCCTTTCACCGTAGCTACTAAATTAGGAATTAAATCAAAACGTTTTTTTAGATACACATCCATCGTGGCATAGCTTTCATCCACTTTATTGCGCATGCGAATCAATTTATTGTAGGCAGAAATCGCAATCAAGACGATCAGCACAACAATAATCAAAATAATAATCCATGTCATAATACATAAATCCTTTCTTTTTTCCATTTTAACATATCAAAGTAAAACTTAATATATTTTGTATAAACACTAGAATTTTTGCCCCACTCTAAAGTTAAGTTAAGGTAGCCTGATTATGATAAGGTCATTCAAAGGAGGTAATAGTCAAGCGATGGTTTTATTTACTAGGAAAATCCCTTTCTCTCTCTCTACAAAAATTCATATTGCTTAACTAGTAAATAAAACGATAGGAAGGAAAAAGATTCCTTCCTTTTTTAAATTGTATTTAGGGGTAAATGTCAAATTGTCTCTTTCCTTTTCTTTCTCTTAATCTTTCGTTTTTTAATTTCATTTAATGTACATTTTTTATGATAAGACCACTCAAGCAAGTTCTTGAGCAGGTATGTGAGTTGCCTTTTCTCTCCCTCTTAAACATCCAATGACTCGTATGCGAAATGGAAGGCCAACAACCTTCTTTTTTTATATTTTTTCAATCGTATTATTATCTTGAAGATAGACGATATCCCCAATTTTGACATCAAGGGTGCGATTGACTTCCTTGGTTTGTTTCGCTTTATTTTGAATGATGATATGATCATTGACTTCGATCACTTCCCATCCATCCGATGCCAGTTGATGATTGATCTTCTTATCTTTCTGATTGCCAATACAAATGCCTATGGCCAATTGGTCGGTCCAACAACCAAAGGCAACCCCTAAACAAATTCCAATCGCGGCATACGCATCGGTATACTTTGTCGTTTTCATAATTTGTTTATATCATATGGAATTCAAATGAAATTAAAAGATTTGTAACATTTTATCGATGATGAAATATCTTATGGATCCGCAACAGCCAAACGCGAAATACATAGCGAAAATACCAATTGATATAGCCGCCAATCAATAGAATATAGATACACCAATAGAGCCAAAACAAGAAGATCACCAGCACCGATAAAGAGCCATAAATAATACTATAGGTGCTGATCTTGGTAAAAAAAGTAAACAGTTTGGTAAAAATGACCCAAGCCAATAACGTACAAATGGCACCTGGAACTTGTTCAATCAGTGGTTGTTTTTCCATCGAGGCTAATTTATAGATCAAGCTTAAAATAAGGATACCACTTACAAAGATGATGATATAACGAAATTGATAAATGGTTTGAAATAAGATGGCAGGTCCGATCCAATGTTGACGAATCAAATGCATGATGTCATCACCAAATCCTAAAAGGATGATCATAAAAGCTAATAAAACGATCAACAACAAGGTGTATACGCAAGCCAATGCGCGCAAATAGAGATAACTGCGCTTGGTCTTCACATCGTACACAGCTTGTAGTCCACGCATGAGTTCCATCATGGCGCGTGAACAAGTAAACAACAAGATCAACAAAGAGACGGGAAAAATGGCACCGGACATATTGTAGGCTTCGGAGATCAAGGAAGCAATAAAACTCGTTGCATAGGTGGGAACAATGGATGTAAAAAAGGCCGTAAAATCCGTTTGATTGATACCCATGGTCGGAATAAATAACGAAAACAATACAAAAAGTGGGATACTGGAAAGTACGAGAAAAAAAGCAATGCTTCCGGCATACCCGGTGATGTTGCGTTTTTGCATTTCATCGGAAAATGAGCTGATAAATTGTATCAATGGTTTCAGCCGCATCAAAAATCGTTCCATATTATACTAAAATGTAATGTTCGGGTAAATCATCAATTTGTAAGCCTTTATCACAGATGACATGATCAATTTTGTTGGTCATGGAAAAACTACAAAATCCCTTAACGGATGCTTTCGAGGAATCCGTCAATAAAAAAGTCTTTGAACTTTGGGCCATAGCTACTTCTTTGATGGCCAATGTCTCCGATTCAGCGGTATACAACAAATCATTTTCCACATCAAAACCAGCCGATCCAATAAAGGCATAATCGAAATTAAACGTACACAGCATTCTTTGTGCCCATGGACCAACGATCATTTTATATTCTGGAATTTCGGTACCACCCAAACTGATTAATTCGGCTTTGCCACCTTCAAATGCATGTTCAATCAATACATTATTGGTCACGATCTTTATTTGAAGATGTTCAATACATTGCAACAAAGGGAGGATACTGGTACCGCCATCTAAAAAAATACAGTCACCATCATGAAGATAGGTTGCTGCTTTTTGACAAACGCGCAATTTTTGATTGTAGTGCACACTCAATCGATCCAACATCCTGGTTTCGTTGGTTGGTGATAAGATCGATGTGGTCCCTAATTCTTTGGCCCCACCATGCACACGTTTTAACATTTTCTTTTTATCCAATGTTTCCAAATCGCGACGAATGGTAACTTCTGTGACATGTAACTGTTGGGCTAATTCCTTTACTGTCACTGTTTTTTTCATGTGAACTTGTTCTAAGATCATATCATATCGTCGTTGTGCTAACATTTGTCTACCCTCTGTTTCTATGGTCTCATTATACACCACAATTAACGATAATTAACTAAATCTTTCACAATTTCACTGGCCATGATCAAACCCATGACACCTGGGGTAAATGCCATACTGCCCGGCACATGTTTTTTGGCTACATTTTCTTCACATGGCAATTTTGGTTGCATTGGCTTTTCTTTGGAGTAAACCACCTTTACATGCTGGATATGTCGTTTCTTTAATTCTCTTCGCATCACTTTCGCTAACGGACAATAGCTGGTTTGATAGATATCGGCCACTTCCATTTTAGCTGGATCGATCTTATTGCCCGCTCCCATGGCACTAATGATGGGAACTTGATGTGCTTTTGCTTGCAAGATGATCTCAATTTTTGCCGTGACGGTATCCACGCAATCCACTACATAGTCGTATTGTGAAAAATCAAAGGAATCACTCGTTTCGGGTAGGTAGAAACAAGCCTGTTTGGTGACTTCGATTTCCGGATTGATCGCATGGATTCGTTGTTCCATCACATCCACTTTCAATTGCCCAATCGTATCTTCCAAAGCAATGATTTGGCGATTGATATTGGTGATGCTTACCGTATCGTTATCAATGATATCCAAACGGCCAATGCCGGAGCGTGCCAGAGCTTCTACAACATAGCCACCTACTCCACCAATCCCAAATACCGCAACATGGGCTTGTTTTAGGGTTTCCATAGCCTCTTTTCCAAGTAACATTTCGGTTCTTGCATATCGATTCATGGTAGTATCATAACACAAAAAACCGGTCAATTTCTCAACCGGTTCAATCAATCTGAATTTCTCTTGGTTTTTCTTGATCTTCTGTACGTTTATCTGGAAAAATGATCGTCAACATGCCATTTTCAAAATGAGCTTTGAAGTCGTCTTCATCATAGCCTTCTCCCACATAATATCGGCGGGAACAATGGTTGGAACGTTCCTGATGGATCATCGTTCCATGGGTATCCGTTTTCTGTTCTTGTTTCTTTTTATTGGCTTTGATGTACAAATAATCATTGACCAATTCCACTTTGATTTCGTCTTTTTCAAATCCGGGAATTTCCACTTTCATGATAAAATTTCCATCTTTTTCAACAATATCCGTTTTCATGTTATTGGATTCGTGGAAAATATCCCAATCATTCCAATTATGATGTTCTCGTTTCATCTGTTTATCTCCTTACCTATAGAAAAGGCGGTCGATTCCTCGACCGTCGATTTTGATCATATGGCTAGATTCCGATCTTTCGGGTCGGCGACCGTTAGGAAAGCGTTCCTTCTATAAATTGTCTAGTGGATCTCAATTTGTTTGGTTTCACTACGCTGTGCAGCGCTTATGCAAGGGAATGTGATCGTTAATTCTCCATTCTTGTAGCTTGCTTTGAAATCGTCCTGTTTGTAGCCATCGCCTACATAGAATCGACGTGCACAATGATTGCCACAACGCTCCTGACGAATGATGGTTCCTTTATCGTCTTTCTCATTGGTTTTGCTGGTCTTATCTGCCTGTACGCAAAGATAACCATTGACCCATTCGATTTGGATGTCCTTCTTATCAAAGCCAGGTACTTCCATCTTCATTTCGTAATGGTCGTCTTTCTTGATCACATCGGTTTTCATCGATGTCCGATCATTGAAGAAGTTAGCATCCCAATCATCAAATACATGTGGAAATTCTGGAAAATCCTTCCAATTTCTGAGTTCACGTTTCATGATATCGCCTCCCAAGTTTTCAATTCAGAAACATGAATTGATCTCGGATAGGAACGAGATATCTTTGATCGTTTTGGTATCCTATTTCTATCTTCAATTCTGTTATAGCACTAGTTTTTAGCACTGTCAACACTTAAGTGCTAAAATGTTGTTTCAAATTCCTTCCATGGCATGGTAGCCGGTTTGCCTTCATTGATCACACCATCCATATGGATCAATAAAGGAAATTCCGCTTCTTTATGCAACGTTTTGATGGCGCGTGCCACACGACTCGCAATCACTACAGACTCTAATGTTTCTCCTTGTAGTTTTTCCATGGCTTGCTCCAAGCTATAACCTTCTCCTAAAAGAATTCCAATCTTGCGGGAACGACCCCCAAACACCGTCACATATAAATCACCAATCCCAACCATGGAACTTTCCAATTGGCCACCAGCTACTACGATCAACCGTTCCATTTCGCGAACGGCTTGACCAAAAGCAGCAGCTTGCGCATTGTAGTTGCCTGTGTCTTTTCCGCCTTGTAAACCAATCGTCAAAGCAACGCCCAAGGCATAGCCATTCTTTAAGGCCACTGCGGTTTCTACCCCCGCTACATCCGTTGATAACGAAATATGATAGTAGGATGTTTCAAATAACGAACGCAACCACACCAGATCTTTTTTATTCTTGCCACAATACGTGACACAAGATGGTTCATGATCTGCGAGTTCTCGCGTAACGCAAGGTCCGCCAATCGCATTAATGGATAGTCCGGGCGCTTTTTGTTGCCAATACGCTGGAAATGTTAAAAGTGCGCCATTGGGTTGGTCCAACAACCCTTTTGTGACCGATAAGATCCGTGCTTTTGGGGGAATTTTCGGTAATACCTTTTCGGTAAACCAATCCACGCCAAAACTGGATACCCCACATACCACGACATCGGCCCCTTCTAAAGCCACGTCTACGTCTTCTACTTGATAATAAGTAATGCCTGTGTGTAGTACGCGTTTTAAACGCATATGATAATTGTCTTTTTGGAGTTGATCGATGATGGCTCGATCCAATGGTGTACCTACCATGCGAATGGTATGGCCATTCTCAAATGCGGGAAATGTCAAGCCACTGGCCATCACACCCGCACCGATATATGTAATTGTCGTCATGTTTCACACCTCTTTCTGAATATATTATAATGAAGGCAGAAACAAAAACGTGCCCAGCATGTCAACATACGATGAAAGGATTCCCAATATGATCATCCCTATGAGTCCGGCTTTACTGGAAGAATTATCCTCATCTGAAAAGCGTGTCATTGATTTTATCAATGTCCATGAAACCAAAATTCCCACTTTATCGATCAATGAAATTGCGGAGCAAACCTATACTTCTTCTTCCACGGTTTCTCGCGCGATCCAAAAGGCCGGCTTTTCCGGCATTGCCCAACTGAAATTCAAGATCAGTGAGCCCCAACAGAGAAACACACCCCTTGCTCATGAGATCTTAGCCAAGTGTTATCGAGAAAGTGTAGAAACCATCCAACATCTTTCGGTATCTGATATTCGAAAAGTTGTTCAAGCCATTCAAAAAAGCCCACGTATCTTTGTGTTTGCGAAAGGTCTTTCGACCTATTGTGGCATGGAGTTTTGTCATTATTTAGAAATCTTAGGCTACCATGCCATCTTGGTGGATGATTCTGTGCTCTTGCTCAACATCAAACAACGCATTCAACCAACCGATCTGGCCATTTTTTTAACGTTGCAGAATACCTCTTCCGAAATAGCCATTGCGGCTAGTCAATGTCAAAAAGTCGGTACACCCATTGTTGTTTGTTGCGGCAAAAAAGATACGGTCCTTTATGATCTGGCCGATTGGTATTTTCTCGTGCATACCGAAAAAGTCATCGATGATAGCTATTATCCTTTTTTTAGTCGCCTTCCTTTATCGATCTTTACACGTATCTTGATTGAATTCTTATATCATGCTACGACTTCACAACCACAGCCAAACCGCCCAAAGCACTCTCTTTCAGTTCGATAGGTAATTTCTTACCCGTAAGATTCATGGTCTTGACGACCATATCAAAACTCACTCGATTCTTTTTGACATTGCGCAAATATTTAGCTAGGCGAGCCGCATCTAAACTTCGTTGGGCTGCCACGGCATTGCGTTCAATACATGGAATCATCACATACCCACCAACGGGATCACAAGTCAATCCGAGATGGTGTTCCAAACCAATTTCTGCTGCACATTCGATTTGTTCGTTGGTCTGCATTTCTAAACTGGCCACAAAGGCGGCGCCCATGGCACAAGCAGCACCAACTTCGGCTTGGCAACCCCCTTCCGCACCCGATATGGTCGCATTTTCTTGGATCAAACAACCAATCAATCCCGCTACTTTTAGAGCTTGGAGGATATGTCTTTTTTTATATCCTTGGTCTTTATAACTATGATAAACCAAGGCAGGTAATACCCCGGCACTGCCCATGGTTGGAGCCGTAACGACCAAATGACCACTCGCATTTTGTTCGCTAGCAGCATAGGCATAACTTGAAAGCAATAAGAAATTACGATCTTCTTGGGTATCACAACTGGATGCCGATTGATACAAGGCATGCGCGATCCGGTCCAATTGTAAAGCACCTGGCAATTTTCCTGTTGTTTTTAGGCCTTTTGTGACACAATGGATCATCGCTTTAAAGATCTTTTCCATATAGGGATTGATCTTCTCTTCAAATTCATCCACATATTCATCCAATCGAATGTGATGTTGGCTACAATAGCTTTGAATTTCATCCATGGAATGATGGATATATGGCGCTTCCATGGTGTGATTGGCTTGCCCATCAATAGTGATCATGCCACCCCCAATGGATTCAAATGTATGTTTTCCTAAACTATGAACGGCATCAAAGGCTTCAATGGTCATCGTATTGGGATGTGGATATTCTGTTTTATAGTCAAATCGAATCGTACAATGCTTCAATGTTTTGCGAATGATTTGATCCGTCAAATGGCCTTTGCCCGTAAAAGCCAGCGAGCCAAATAAAACCGTTTCAAATTGGGTCGCTTCTGGATAGGTTTCCAACATATATTGACATGCACGCATCGGACCAAATGTATGCGAACTACTCGGTCCAGGTCCAATCTTAAATAATTCTTTTACACTTTCCATAAACAAGTTCCTCTTTTTGTATATATATTATACACATATATGGTAAAATACGACTATGGAAATCACAATGCAAGAATTGAAACAAATGAAGAATTATCTTTTGATCGATATACGCGACCAAGAACAAGCGCAAAAGAATCCGCTTGAAGGAAGCATCGCATTATCATCCGAAGAAATCGAACACAAAGAATTTGAAAAAAAGACACCCCTTGTCGTCGTGTGCGAACAGGGACAATTAAGTATACCGGTAGTGGCTGCTTTGCGCGCAAAAGGATACGAAGCTTATTCGCTACAAGGTGGCTATGTATCGTTTGTGATGGAACAACTCAAACAAAAACGAAGTGATGATTTTTGTCGTCAAGTGGAACGCAGCATCATCAAAACATATCGCAAAAAGATCTGGTCGAAGTTCACCAAAGCAATCAAAACGTATGAACTGGTCCAAGAAGGCGATTCCATTGCCGTTTGTATTTCCGGTGGAAAAGACTCCATGTTGATGGCCAAATGTTTTCAAGAGTTACATAAGCATGGCCCAATCCATTTTGATGTGAAATATATCGTGATGGATCCAGGGTATTCGCCTGCCAATCGCCATGTCATTGAAGAAAATGCGAAAAAGTTACAAATTCCCATTCAGATCTTTACTTCGGATATTTTTGAAAATGTCTTCCATATTGAAAAGAATCCTTGTTACATTTGTGCACGTATGCGTCGAGGACATTTGTATAACTATGCCAAACAGTTGGGATGCAACAAAATTGCCTTGGGCCATCATTATGATGATGTGATTGAAACCATTTTGATGTCGATGCTTTATGGTGGACAGATCCAAACGATGATGCCAAAGCTACATTCCAATCATTTTGAAGGCATGGAAGTCATTCGTCCGTTGTATCTGATCCATGAAGAGGATATCAAGGCATGGGCAAAGCACAATGATCTCTATTTTATTCAATGTGCTTGTAAATTTACCGATACTTGTAGCAATGAAGCTTGTCTGACTCGTCCAAAATCAAAGCGAATGGAAGTCAAACAATTGATTCGCCAAATGAAGCAAACCAATCCATTTGTGGAACAAAATATCTTTAAGAGCGTAGAGAATGTTAGTTTGAAAACCATCATCGCGTATAAAGAGGATGATAAAAAACATCATTTCTTGGATGATTATGATCAATAAAAAAAACCGGAATATCAGACTTTTGTATGTCCAATATTTCGGTTTCGTTTTTTAATCCCAAGGATGTAAGACAACTTTGATAGCTTCTCCGGTCTTGGTCAGTTCAATTCCATGATTGATCTCATCCAATGGAAGAATATGCGTAATGAATTTTTCAGCTGGGAAATTCGGTGAAGTAGCCAAATGGAAAGCACGCTTGGATTGATCATACGATGCCCCGAAATGTCCTTTGATCCAAATGTTGTTGTAGTGGATCAAGTTTGTATCCAATTCCGTCTTTGATCCTTTTGGTACACCACCGAAGAACACAACCAAGCCACCTTTTTTAACCATATATAGAGATTGGGCTTGTGTAGCATTGGCCGGTGTTGCTGAAATGACTTTATCGGCACCTTTGCCATTTGTCAATTCTAATACCCGATCGATCGCATATTGCGGATCATCCAGTTTACTTACGATGACTTCATCGACACCAAATTGTTTTGCCATTTCCAAACGATGTTCGTTCAAATCGATCATGATGATTTTTTGTGCACCACGAATCTTTGAAATTTGCGCCATGAAATCACCAATTGGACCAGCCCCGATGATCACAATGGTGTCGGCATATCCAACTTTCGCATTTTCTAAACAAGCAAATACTGATGTCAGTGGTTCACCTAAACTAGCCGCTTCATAAGAAACGCCATCGGGAATTTCATAAATACCACCATAATGGATCTTTTCGCCACTCACGGCAATATATTGAGCAAAGCCACCGGTTCCGGCCAATTTTGCCACATGTTCATTTTCACAATTTTCACTATGACCACTAATACAATTATCACATTCCATACAATAGGTACCTGGAAATAGGAACAAACGTTGACCCACATGATATTTGGTTTCTTCTGGACCTACTTCATCGACACATCCCACAATTTCATGGCCGTAGATAAATGGGTAGTTGCCTTTTCTGGAATCGGAAGTCAAATTACGAATATCCGATCCACACAGACCAACGGCCATGATCTTTAAGATCATACCATCTTTTGGACAAGCTGGTTTTTCGGTCATTTCTACCCGAATATCATTGGGACCATACATTAATGCTGCTTTCATTTTTGTCATATCTGTAATCTCCTTTAACTGTTTTGTTAAGGATAGTATAGGTAGAATATGCATTCTTATCCAACCATTTTCTTCCTCTTTAAAGTGGAAGTTTCACGTCATAAAACTCAAAAAAAAGAGTTTTTCAACTCCTTCTATCGATATTCGGGATGGAGGTCTTTCTGAATATCGGTTACGGTTTGGCGAAGTGCACGAAGATTCGCATCCAATGATTGATACATATTTACATAGTATGGATACAATTGATCATATACTTTAGCCCATTCTTCATTTGGTTGAATGACTTCATCCACCTTCACGACTGATTTTACCGCTTCGGTTAAATCTGGGAATACCCCCACTTTATGACCAACAATCAAGGCATCCCCAACCGGAACGTCGCCAGAATCTTCATTTAATAAATAGACAGGGCAATGCAACATGGACGCTTTAATCTTCGACCACGTTTTACTTTTGGCACCGCCACCACAAATACGTAATGCATCACATCTTCCACCAGATTCTTTGACAGTGGTAATGACATGTCGTAATGCATAGGCAGTTCCTTCAAAGATGGAACGGGTCAGATCTTCTCGTGTTGTTGTCATGGATAAACCAATGAACATACTGCGACAATATTCGTTCCAGATAGGGGCTCGTTCACCGAGCAAATAAGGAAAGAAGAACAATCCATTGGATCCCGGATCCGTATGCAGTGCTTGTTCATTCAAATAGTTGTAAATATTTAAATGATGTTCATCACAATAGGCTCTTTCTTCAGCTGCAAATTTATCTATATACCACTTCAAAGCGGCACCGCTTGTTTGGATAGGCGCATCAAAGATCCAAGGCATGCCATCAATCGAGCATGGACGCGTCACAACCGGTATATCCAATGGACTCTTTTCTTTACTTCCCACAAATACCAACGACGTAGTTCCGGAAGATTCGCCGGCTTCTCCTAGTTTGGACATGCCAGTCGCATATAAACTGGCCATCGCATCTGAACATCCGGCGACAACAGGGATTCCCACTTTCAATCCTGTTTCTGCCGCAGCTTGTTCCGTCACATAACCAATGATTTCATCCACTGGTTGTGGCTGAGGTAAATATTTATCTAAATCAATACCAATGATATCGCCAATTTCTTTGGACCATTGCATCGTGTTCATATCTAAACACTGTGTTCGTGTAGCTTGATCCACATCTTGAGTCATTTTTCCTGTCAATTTAAAATTAATGAAGGAACTAGCTTGTAAAAATTTATACGTACGTGCAAATAGTTCAGGTTCATGTCTTTTGAACCACAATAATTTACAAGGTAAGAAAGATACCGATGGTTGTCCACCCACTGTATTGACAAAATGATCAAATCCCATCTTTGTCAAAATTTGATACAATTCACGAGCAGAACGACCATCTTGGTAAGTCATCGCATTTCGTAAAGGCAATCCATTCTCATCCACAGGCAATAGGGTAACCGTGTGTGAACTGATCGATATACCGCGAATCCGATCTACAACTTCTTGTCCTGCCTGTGCAACTAGAGATTGAAATATTTCTTTGGATTGACGCCACCAATCATTCGCATCTTGTTCCTGCATATTTGGACCAGGAGTCAAAAACTTACTAGGTCGACTTGCTTCGGCCACTTTCTTTCCATCTTGACCCAAAATGATAGCTTTAATGTTCGTTGTTCCGCAATCCATTCCTAAAACATAATTATCTAATACACTCATATTTTTTCCTCTTAAACTCGACATGCCGCATAATAGGCTGTACTCATCGCGTCATATACTTTTCCAACTTTTTGGCAATCGCCAATGATGTAATATTCATCAACAATATCGCTCAATGCATCTACTTTTTCATATTCAGATTTGAAACCTAATGCACAAACGACTGAATCGGCTTCAATAACGGATTCTTTTCCATCGGCATCACAAACTAATACACCTTCTTCAGTTACTGCTTTTACCGATGTATTGCACATAACGGTAGCTGCATCATAAATTCTTGGCAACAAGCCACCACGATAGAAACTATTGCATTCCATGGCGACTTCCGGTTTCATTTCAATGATCGTACAATCATGGCCTTCATGGTGCCAACCAATCGCACCTTCACAACCAACAAGGCCACCACCCATGATGACAACTTTTTTACCTAATTTTTCTGGATGCAATTCGGCATCAATGGCCATAATGACTTTATCCGAATCCAATCCAGGAATTGGTGGCTTACATTCTTTGGAACCAATCGCTACAAACAGTGCATCCGGGTCAAAACCTTTAATATACGAAGATGTAACTTCTGTGTTCAATTGCACATGAACCCCGTTTTCATAGACTCGTTTTTCTAATACTTTTGCTAATTCTAGATAATCGCCTTTAAAGTAAGCCGAACCAGCAGGAATCAAATTGCCACCTAAGTGATCTTGTTTTTCTACCAAAGTAACGTCATGACCACGTTGGGCAGCGGTAATGGCTGCTTCCATACCAGCAGGCCCTCCGCCAACGACTAACACCTTTTTCTTTTCTTGGGCTGGTTCCACACCAAAGCGTGCTTGCATTTCTTGACCAATGATAGGATTAGCAGAACATTTGACCATTTCTAATTCTCCGGTTGCTCCGAAACACTCATAACAACGTAAACAAGGTGTAATATCATCGGCTTGTCCGAGCAAGGCTTTCTTTGGCAAGTCTGGATCTGCTAAAGATTCACGAGCAATTTCAACCACATCGGCTTGTCCTGTCGCAATAATTTCTTCCATTTGTGCTGGGTCTTGTAAAGAACCAACCGTTGCGATTGGGGTTTTTACATGTTTCTTGATTTCGGCACCTAAGTAAACATTGACACCATGTGGAAAGAATGCTGATGGATGCGTTCTTTGAAACATGGATGGATCTTCATGATTACCGCAAGATACATTGATCAAATCACATTTGCCATCCACCATTTTTGCGACTTCAATACAATCTTCTTGTGTTAAACCGCCTTCTAAGAAGTCATCACCATTGATGCGAACTTCAATAGGGAATTTTGGTCCACAAGCTTTGCGTACAGCTTCAACAGATTTGATAAAGAAACGTGCACGATTTTCTAAGGAACCACCAAATTCGTCAGTACGTTTATTCCAAGTTGGGGATAGAAATTGTGAAAATAACCATCCATGTGCGGCATGTACTTGAACCATATCAAAGCCGACTTCTTTACAAAGCAATGCTCCTTTTCCATAGGATTCAATGATTTCATAGACCATTTCAGTTGGCATTTCTTTCACATGGCCTTGCGGCATTTCCATATCACTTACACCCCAAGCAACACCGGATTTGTCATGGCCGCCACCGACACTAGCCAATCCCCCATACATACCACCATGGGACAATTGAATATTTGCCAATGCACCTGCATCATGAATGGCACGTGTTGTTTCGGTCAAACCTTGACGAACACCATAAGAATCCAATTGTAGTTGTTTATCATGGCTTTTTCCTGTTTTTGAATGCACAATGGATTCACCATACGTTACCACGGCAGCTCCACCTTGCGCTTTTCGCTCCAAATATGCGATCATTTCCGGTGTCATATGACCTTCGGTCGTGATCATGCTAGGACTAGTTGGCGCACAGATGATTCTATTTTTCATCTTGATATTGCCAATTCGTAATGGTGAAAAAAGATGAGGATATAATTGTTTTCCTTTATATTTGCATATACCCATAAATTAACCTCCTATTTATTTATTGTTTATTGTTAGTAATACGATAACTTGTAACCGGTTACGCTTCAAAAGTTCTATTTCCTCTTGAAAGTGGAAATTTATTGCTCATCTCAACAAAAAAAGACTCGATATAAATCGAGTCTACGATGTAATTAACAATTTGTATACAATCAGTTCTGTGAATCCAATGCTTGTTGATCGGTTGTTGGTGCTTTGATACAAGCTACAATACCTATAATCAATAAAGCGACAGCAGATAAAATGAAACGCATACTGATATTGGCACCAAGCATAGCAGCTACAGGGTTGACAATATAAGCACTCAAGAAGTTTCCTAAATTATATGTAGCCGATACGATAGCGATAGCCATAGATGCTTGAGAAGGGTCTACCATGTTGGCAGAGAAAGTGACTGCACCTGGATTACGAATCGCAAAACCAATACCCATCAAGATGGCTCCTACGCAGATAACTGGGAAACTTGTTGATAAACCGACCAAAGCCGTACCAATTGCCATCACAATGATAGCAGCGCCAATGGTAAAACGTTTGAATGTTTTAACAACATTACCTAAGATCAATCCACCAAGAATACCAATACCTTGCATGATGGCAGATACAGTTCCGGCTGTACTCGCATCACCAATATGATTTCGGTCAATATACATAGCGATATTTGTATTAAATGTAGCAACAAAGATACCAGTGATCAAACATAAGATACCGAAATAAACCATACTTCCACTGATGGCACTTTTTGATTCTGTAGATGCAGCTTGTTCTGGCACTTCACCTTTTGGCACCATAGCCCAAATACAGATAATGATTGGAACAGCAATCAAGAAGACCAAATATCCTTTTTCCCAACCCCAGTTGGCTGTAAACATACCCGATCCTTTCGCAATGATGGTACCACCAATAGATACGAAGATTGATTGGAATCCCATGACTCTTGATTTATCAATTCCTGTAAAATAATCAGAAATCAAGGATGAACTGGTGACAACGACAAAGGATAATCCGGTACCAATAACAGCACTAACAATATATAACATCCATAATTGAGTATTCATGACTTGTGGTAACAAGCCTCCAACTAACATTAAGAATGTTCCTAACAAGGCGATGTCGCGTTTTGTCATACGACGTTCCAAAAGTGGTTCCAAGAGCATCATTGGTAAAGTCAATAAGTTGATCAATGTCAAGACAATCTGAATGGATGCATCACTGGCATCAGGGAAAGATTTTCCGACTTCAGCTAGAATAGGTGACAACGCACTATTACAAGCCATTGTCAATGACATGATCATTAAACCAGCAGCAATCACAAATTTGCTGCGACCATTTGTTTTTGTGTTTTCCATTTCTCACTTTCCTCCTAGACTCGTTTCCAAATATATTTTCGATCTTCTCCTTTTAAATAGGCCAAGATCTCTTGAGACATCATTTCACCCGACCAGTTATCAACATCGGTAGTTAATCCGGCCATATGTGGTGTACAAACTACATTGCGCATCTTCAACAATGGATGGTTGATTGGTACAGGTTCTTGCCAATATACATCCACAGCGGCTCCGGCAATGTCGCCATTTTGTAGGGCTTCGACAAAATCTATTTGGTCAATGACAGCCGCACGTGCGGTATTGACGACATAGGCGGTTTTCTTCATCTTGGAGAACCAATCTTTATTGACAATACCTCGGGTAGAGTCCACAACCGGTAGATGAATACTTACGATATCCGCATCCGATAACATGGTATCGAGATCACATGCTTTGGCTCCTGTCGCTTCGATCTTTTCATCGTCTAAGTATGGATCATACGCTAAGATTTCCATGCCAAAGGCTTGGGCACGTTTGGCAACTTCACGACCAATGGCACCAAAACCGGCAATACCTAATTTCTTTCCATATAATTCAAATCCAATTCCATAATCAGTAAATGGATGATGTTCATCCAAAGGACCAAAAGTAACATTTTTTACGTTTGGTACATCATAGATATCTTCTTTTGCTGGACTTGTATGATCTCCTTTATGTAAACCTTCCGCCGAAATCGTGATTTTTCTTGCCATGGCAATCATTAGGCCAATGGTATACTCGGCAACCGCTACACGGTTACGACCAGGTGTATATGACAACTGCAAGCCACGATCCATGATCGTTTTATTATCGACCGTAACGGGTGTTCCTTTGGCTACACCAATAAATTTCATACCTGAATCCGCCCAATCATTGATCGTATCTGTACCGGCATATTCATCGCCCAATACGACCAATTCATAGCCACGACATTCTTCTCTGGTTTGAGCTTCGGTTACATTTCCTTTTCCGTGCTTTAATTCACCAGCAATGGTAATGTCGCAATATTCTTCAATTTCTTGCATACGCTTTTCAGGTAAACGCGTACATAAGACCATTTTCTTTTTTGCCATTTTCGTCTCCTTAAAATGCTTTCTTTAAAATTTCAATAATTGTTTCTTTTGTCACATCTTGACGTGGATTAAAATGTAACGGACCTTCCTTTAATGCATCCGTTGCGATGATGTCAAAATCTGCTTCTGTGATCTTATGTTCCCTTCCTTGTTCATGAAGAGGTCGAATACCCATTTCTTTGACCATACGGCCTAATTCATTGGCTAGAGCAAATTTATCTTTTTCTTCATCACCAATCAAAGGTAAGTTGATGGCTTTGGCCATTTCAATCATTTCTTTTGGACATTTTTCTGCATTGAAAGTCGTAACATAAGGTAACACACATGCATTGGCCACGCCATGAGCTAGACCAAAATGAGCACTCAACGTATGTGCAATCGCATGTACCAATCCTAAATTGGCATTGGAGAAGCCAAATCCAACAACGATGCAACCTAACATCATCTTTTCACGCGCATCCATATCGTTGCCGTTTTCATATACTTTTGGTAGATTTTCATAGAAAATCTGTAAACCACGCAAAGAATTATACTTGGTTAAATATGTCGCTTCGTTAGAAATATAGCTTTCTACGGCATGGGTGATGGCATCCAGTCCCGTAGCGGCAGTGACTCCAGCTGGCACAGTACGGGTAAATTCAGGATCCGCAATCACTTTATCTGCTACGATCTTATTATCGATCACGACATATTTACGAACCGATTTGGTATCGACCAGGGCCGCTACATTGGTAATTTCACTGGATGTTCCGGCTGTAGTTGGAATCGCAATCAATGGATAAACGGGTTTTGGTACATTGCCAATGCCTTCATAATCCATAATGTTGCCGCCATTGCTTGTTAATACATTGATGGCTTTGGCCGTATCCATGCTCGATCCACCACCAACAGCGACAAAGGCATTGATATTATTTTCCTTTGCGATTGCATAACCAGCTTCTACGACTTCGTTGGTTGGATTGGGGATAACACCATCAAATTCAAATACGTTAAATTGGTTCGTATCGATTGCATCCACGACTTTATCGGCAATACCGACAGATTTGACTCCTTTATCATAGACAACCAATACATTCGTGGCTCCAAATCCTTTTAAGATTCGTGAAATTTCTTGAATGGCATCTTTGCCAAAGGTGACATCACTCTTTACAAAAAATTCTTTTGCCATAGTGTATCCTCTAGACCGCTTGATCCGCGGCAATCAAAGCTTTCATCGCTTTTTCGCCTTCTTCTGGCATTGGTTCATAGGTTCCTAATAATTTCGCATAGAATGTGGTAACTGCCATTTCTTCGGTATATGTTGTAGCGGCCATAGCTGCCTTCATATCTTTACCACAGCAGAACATACCATGGTTTTTGATCAATACAGCTCGACCATTATCTCCTAACGCCTCTACGACTTTTTCGGCAACATCGTTGCTACCTGGCATGGTGAATGGAACAATTCCAACAGGTGTAAATTCACATTGTGGTGGTGTAATTGGACGTAATTCTGGATTTTCACCCATGGCCATGATTGTTGCAAACATCGCATGAGTATGAACAGTTGCCCTTACATCTGGTCTTGCACGCATAACAGCTGTATGCATAGGTACTTCACTGGATGGTTTATAATTTCCATCTAACCAGTTTCCATCCAAATCAACAATGGCAATGTCTTCTGGTTTCATACCGGTATACGATATACCACTAGGCGTGATAGCAATGACATCGTCTTCATCATCACGTAAAGCAATATTGCCAGACGTTCCTTTTACTAATCCTTGTGCGACTGCTTCTTCAATCGCATTTAACACGATTTTTCGAATTTTCTCGTATTTCATAATTGTCTCCTCCTTTGTATGAAATGTTGTTTGTTTCTTTATGATTTGAGTATAAAAAAAAGCGCTTCATTCTACAAAGTGCATATTTCCGCTCATAAGTGGAAATAGATACCCATCTCTTATTTGCAAATGATACAATACATGTATATCATTACAGAAAAGGAGAACGTATTCATGAAGGAATTAAACCTAACTTTACGACAGCGACAAATTCTCAATTATCTGCATAATACAGATGGATATGTCACTGGTTCACAGTTATCCAAATGGTTGCATGTATCATCTAGAACCATACGGAACGATATTTCTTCCATCAATGAGATGTTGGAAGGATCCCATACAACAATCATTTCAAAGCATAGTTATGGATATCATTTACAATCGACAAATTCCGAAGATCTACGTGAATTGACACAAACCAGTACTTCCTTTATTTTTAAAACAGATCGTATTCGTCATATTGTATTGTGTTTGTGTGAAGCTGAAAAACCAGTGAATTTATATGAATTGGCTGATGAAATGTTTATTAGTAAGACAACATTAGATTCTGATATCCGTTCGTTTAAAGAAGAATATATTGATCCCTTTTCCATTCAGATGACGATCAATCGAAGCTTTGTACAGATTGAACCAAACGAAAGAAAACGAAGAAGATTGTTACTGCATTTGTATTCTCAAGGTTGGGATTATAATCATCGATCCAATACTTACTACAAGAATGAATTAATTTCTGAAAAGCTCATTAATCGTTGTATCATGGCTATTCTTTATACGATGGATCATTTCAATATTCGTATGGAAGATGTGAATTTAGTTCATCTAATCTTAACGATAGCGATATCTGTCCATCGTATGAATGAAGGCCATGTTTTACAAGATGTGCGCTCGCCTATTTATCAGATTCCCGTAGCCGTTCGTTTTGTAGATGAAGTCTTAGCATTTTTGCATGATCAGTGGGATCAAGAATTTCCGAAAGCTGAACGTGTTGAAATGTATGAATTGGTTTCTTGTAGCTTAATACCAGATATCGATTATGCAACATCACATGATGCATCTAGATTTGTAGATTCCAAAAGCATTCGGTTGACCAATCAATACTTAACAGCTGTCAAAGAAAAATTTCACTTTGATTTTTTTGATAACGAAGACTTTTATCAGACATTACTTTATTACTTTTATTATTTAAGTTTGCCATCTCATAACTTGAATTACGATACAGTGATTCGGAATACTTCACAACAAAAGCTATCTTTCGAAATGGAAGTTGCCTATACGGTGCAACCCTTTGCCAAAGAAACGTATGGTCGTTATTTGGATTCCCTTGAATTATTGTACTTAAGTATCATGATTTCAGGAGCTTTTGTTCATTTGAAACATAAAAAAATGCGAACTGTTATTCTTTCGCACTTGAATATGCCTGCAGCTTGGAACATTCGTATGCAGGTGGAACATCAATTTCCCGATCATGTCCATGTGACAAATTTAGTACCAGTATATATGAAAGATAGTTTTGATTTTTCATCGACTGACCTTGTTTTAACGACAGTGCGTAAACAAATTGTTTCGGATCAAAACATAAGTGTCATTCATATTAATCCCTATTTGGATGAAAAAGATATTCATGCCATCGATCAATTGATCAAACAGAAACAATATGAGTTCTTATACCAGAAGGATTTTCCTTCTTTGTTGCACTATTTTGATGAAGCCGACTGGGAAGAAAAAGCGAATGACACGGATTTTAATGATTTATTAAAAAGAGTCTTAACTTCTTTAAAACAAAAAGACATCATTGATGATGCCTTTGTATCTGATGTTTTATGTCGGGAACAAATTACAGGGTTTGCGAATCGTCCGGTCTACACTTTAGTTTATTCATCGGTGCCAGCCAAACAAACCCATATTTCAATCACCACATTGAATCATCGCATCAAATGCAATGATCAAAAAATTCGTATGCTCATCGTTTTAGCTTTATCCAAAAAAGATACGGGACTTTTATATAAATTTCAAAATGAATTATATTATACTGACTGGGATCCGAATGCATCGCGTTTTTTTAAAACGAAAATTGAATTTATGTCATTTTTTCAGTCTGTATTAAAATAGGTTCTCTAATTTTTGCTTAGAGAACCTTTCTTTTTTATTTATCTTGTTGTTGCATCAATTCTGGATGTTTTAGTTTATCCCATTTTCCTTCTTCGGTAAACGCTACGATAAAGATATCAATCACAAATAAGATAATATAAATGATATAAGCTTTTGTCAGACTTCCAGTAGCCTGCATAACAAATGCGTTAACGGCAAAGTTCAAACAACCTATGCAGTAGTTTACTGGGAAAATAAAGCCATTCACGGTCGGATAGTCCAATACACCAAAAATCGAAGCAGGGAAAGACAAAGACATATTTGTACTTCCACCTAAACAGAAACCAATGATTGCAATAGAAATATATACAAATGGTTTGCCCCAAGTACCTAATAAGTTAAATAAAATACCAATCGCAAACATACCACAATAAATCATACAAGCTTTCTTTGTACCAAGTTTTGTATCGATATAACCAATTGTATAACTACCAATGATACCTACTAATCCAGCAATGGTCATCGCCCCAACTGCTTCGGATTGCGTTAATCCTAAGGAAACATTTCTTGGGACCAATTGGGTAACGATTCCTAATAATCCCAATGTGATGAATCCTGGCACAATGGCTGCCAACCACGCTTCTTTACAACGAATGATCTTGCCAATGGTCCAATCGCTTTTATATTCTTGTCGATTTTCCAATGGTTTATAGTCTCTTTCATATTCTTCTTTTGTCACATTATCTGGATACATACCTGCATCTTTTGGATCATCTCGCAAAGTAATATAAGCAAATATAGCTAATGCGATAGCGGCCCAGCCAAACACAGATAAACTCGTTTTATACATGCCCATTGTCAATAATGTTGTCATCAATGGGGCTAAAATAGCTGTACCAATGTTGGCTCCAATCGTACTAATACCATTGACGACTCCTCGTTTTTTTGGAAACCAGTCCGATTGCATTGGACCTGTGCATAAATAGAAACATCCTTGTCCACAACTAACCATGATACATTGAGAAATCGCATACATAAGAATGTTACTAGCACGTAAGAACAAGAAATTAAATGTTAAACCAAAAACGATAAAGAGTGCTGTACACATTACTCGACCACCGAAATGATCTCGTAATTTGGCAATAAAGAACATCATGGCAACGCCAACAAATCCAGCAATCGTTCCCATGCTCAAACATAAATTATAATCAAGTCCTGCTCCTTTTGAAATTTCTGGAAGCGCAATGTTTAATCCGTCATTGACACCTGCATTTGTGATTAACATGGCCAATATACAGAAGATCATTAGGTTCCATCCTTTTCCAAGGCGTAAACTCTCTCTGATAGTTAATTTTTTCTCCATATTTTCTCCTTTATCCATGGAATTTTTATGATTATTGAGCTCTTTTTTACAATTCCTATGTTACTTTTTAATGTAAGCGCTGTCATTCCAAATATTTCCACTTGATAAAGGAAAATTGTTATAAATACAATAGAATATTTAAAGCTTAAGAGTATTAAAAAAATACCTCCATGAATCTTATTATGGAAGCATCAATATCAATTCGTATAATAAATTTCAATCCGATATTGGCAAAGAACTTCACCTCTTCTGGATCAATACTTCTAAGGCTTCTACCATGATTACGATCATCTTCTAGAATTACATCCATGATCTTATTGTAATCTGTTTTAGTTGAGACGATGAATCATATTGTACTGTAAATCCAACCTAGTATCCTTAATCTTCATCAAATTGGGAATCTAGGTTTTAAGAAGATACAATTTTAGGCTCCCTAAAAACTATTTAGCTTCCATCCCATTCAGGCCAGTCATCGTCATATAGAGCAATTCTGTCTATTATTCTTTCTGCGATAATACATTTTTCTGTCGGTTCATAATCATCACCAACCATTTGATCAACAGAATAATCACTTAAGGCGTCAATAATAGAATTTGGATTTGAGTATCCAACTATTTCTTTACCGTTCGGAACATTTTTAGATATCCATTTTCTCTCTTGACTGGTTAACATATGATTATCACCTCTTCTTTTCTTACTATAATTGGTTTGAATTAACATACATGTATCCTACTTGGCACATATCACTTTGATATTTTCGACCAATTCTAGCTTGAGCATCTAACTTTTCCGTATATAAACCGCCTAGGACGTGGAGTACCCTTCTGATTCCTTTTGTACCATATTATAATTCGTGATTACATCTTTGCATTGTAGTACCATCTTTTGTAAAAACTTAAAGCACTTAAGTATTTTTTTTTACTATCATTCTGTACAATTCTAGATAACATGTATTTACCTATTAAACAATAAAACTCAGTTTTATTGTGTTTATGAGGTCTAACCGAAGTTATCATTCCGTAATCTTGCAATAAAGAATAGACCGAATCATAGTGTTTTTCTTCTGCTATTTTTAGGAGTAATTTACTATTAATAAACTTTTCATGCATGTTTTTCTCTCTTCCTCCTCTACTATTTCTTTTCTAGTAAACTTAGTATCCTTGTACTTTTTAAATAAGTTATGAATTATAAAATATTCGTCTAATGTATTAATAATATCAACATAAACGTCTAACGATACACCAGTCAAATAAAAGCACAACCTCATTACTTAGATCGTGCTTTTTAAATTTGGTGTTTTATTTTCCAATCCAATCAACCATATGATGCTCTTCCAGCCAATCAAATTCTTCAAGATCTAATTTTTTCCAAGGGCTAGGATTTGCATCTGTAGACATAGGGCAATGCTTATTCAAATAATCTCTTGCTTCTTTTTCATTTGATGGATCGAAACCTAATTTTTTAGTAATGCTTTCTAATGTGATCATTTATCCATATTTCCCCTTTTTCATCTAATATAAGAAAAAGCATCATTCCATCTGATGTGATTTCCTTTAATATATACCAGTAACATTTATATATCAAAAAAACCTCATTTCTCGTTGGAAACAAGGTCAATGCATTATATCGATATGAATCATAAAAAAAGTCCCCAGACGAATCTAGGGACAATCTCTGATGAATGGTGGTCTCAGCCGGAATCGAACCAGCGACACAAGGATTTTCAGTCCTTTGCTCTACCAACTGAGCTATGAGACCACATGGTTGCGGGAGAAGGATTTGAACCAACGACCTCCGGGTTATGAGCCCGACGAGCTACCAGACTGCTCTATCCCGCGATGTGAATTAATTAAGATGGCGCAGAAGCTGGGATTCGAACCCAGGCGCCGCTCGCACGACCTACCGGTTTTCAAGACCGGACCCTTCA
>NZ_JAXDRQ010000016.1:0-75728 GCF_034090965.1 Absicoccus sp.
GCCGGCCAATGGTCCTGCTTCACAACATTCACGCAAACCAGTCTCAACAGCCGGGAAATATTGTTTCGGAACAGCACCACCAAATACTTTTTCATCAAAGACCATTTCTTCTTCATCTGGATTTGGTTCAAAATCTACAAATACATGACCAAACTGTCCATGTCCACCGGACTGTTTCTTATGACGACCTTCACCTGTTGCTTTTTTGGTGATGGTTTCTCGATAGGTTACTTTTGGATCCGCATGTGTCACATTGACTTTATATTTATTGGCCAATTTGCTTAATAATACATCTAAGTGCTGATCACCAATACCATACAATACCGTTTCTTTGGTTTCGGGATTGTTCACCACTTTAAAAGTAGGATCTTCCTCCAACAAACGAGTCAAACCCGTCGATAACTTATCTTCGTCATTTTTGGTCTTAGGGAAAACAGCTTGTCCATACATAGGAGTATCAAATGGAATCGGATCGGCCATCAATAATTTATCTTTTTCACACAACGTATCATTGGTATGCGTATTTTGAAGTTTGGTAACAGCACCAATATCACCTGTAAACAATTTACCAATGGCAGTTTGATGTTTTCCTTTGATTGTATAGATCGCGCTGATTTTTTCTGGTTGTCCATTGGATGCATTATAAACCGTTGAATCACTCGACAATACACCACTCAACACTTTTAAATACGAAATACGACCAACAAAAGGATCCATGATCGTTTTAAAGACCTGGGCGGTCAATGCCTCTGTTTCACTGGTCATTAATTCAACTTTTTCACCTTTTGGCGTGGTTGCGACATACAATCCTTTTTCCGAATACGTTGGAAAATAATCAACGATCAGATCCATCAAACGACGAATACCAATCATCTCTGTGGCACTTCCTGAATATACCGGAACAATTTCGCCATTTCGAATACCGATACGAACCCCACGAGTCAATTCCGCATCACTAAATGCCTCTCCCGAAAAGAATTTTTCCATTAATTCGTCATCACCCATGGCTACGGCTTCAGCAATCTGATCTTTGTAGATGCTCACGGCATCTTCCAATTCTTCTGGTACTGGTTGAGCTACGCTCTCATTGGCCTTTGGCCCTTTATAGTACCAAGCTTTATTACGAATGATATTGACAGAACCAACAATGGTACCCTCTTCGACGATTGGTAATTCAAAAGGAATGACATTTTTACCAAATTCTTCACGCAAGGCATCATAGGCACTTTCAAAATCAGTATCCGGATCATCCAGATGATTGATAAAGAAGATGGCTGGCTTTTTGGCTTGAACTGCCTTTTTATACGCTAATTTTGTTCCTGAAGTCAATGGATCACGAGCATCTGTAACAATTAAAATGTTGTCGCCAACCGCAAAACCAGCTTCTTGTTCTCCCACATAATCCAGATAGCCGGGCGTATCAATAAAGTTAATTTTCGAATCATCCCATTCAATTGGAATGATGGATGTATAAATACTTGCACCACGTTTAATTTCTTCCGGATCAAAATCTATCATGGAAGATCCATCTGACGTTTTACCAAAACGATCGGTCGCCTTTGTGAAATACAATAAAGATTCCATGACGGCTGTTTTCCCCGATCCACTATGACCCATAACGGTCACATTTCGAACTTCATTACTTAAATAATCTCTCATAGTCTATGGCTCCCATTATCTTAAGATTGGCTCCAATTGAGCACGATTGGATTCGCGGACATAATCCAAAGCTGTACGTCCTTGTTTATCGACCATATCTTTATCGGCATCATATGCCAACAATTTTTCAATCAAACTTGGATATCCGCCATAAGCCGCACGCATCAATGCGGTACAACCATTATTATCAAATAAGTTCACATTCGCATTGCGATCCAACAAAATCGCTACCGTATCTCTTTTAAAGGCAATGCAAGCTTCCATCAAAGCCGTACGACCAACTTCATCTTGCGCATTGATATCTGCACCTGCATCCAACAATACCCCCACACAACGATCACGTCCTAGGAAAGCGGCACGCATCAATGCGGTTCTGCCCCGATCGTCTTTCGCATTCACATCGGCACCAGCTAAAAGCAATGCCTTACAAATGGTACGATTTCCTTTTTTTGCGGCACCCATCAATGCCGTCTTGCCATTATTATCGGTCATATTGACATCTGCACCATTATCGATCAGCAACTGGACAATATCTTTTCGATCTCTTTTGGCAGCACGCATCAATGCCGAACGCCCATCCCCATTTTGATAGTTCACATCTGCACCTGCTTTTATTTGTGCGGCAGCCATCGGAAAATCACCATTTGCGCATGCATCCCAGAAAACTTTGTTGAAATTTTGATCCATTTTGAATCCTCCTTATATGATTGAATCAAGTATGAAAAAAACTGGATACACGAAATATCCAGTTATAGCTCTCGAAAAGAGCAACCATTCACGATGAAGAACACAACTGCAACTTGTCCTTGATTCATCTTGATCACTCCCTTCGTTTGATAATTCCATTATACTGATCGTATATAAGGGGTCAAATCAAGTGCCAATTTGGACAGAGATACTACCAAGATTGACATGTCTAAGCCATACTTATTATAATTTGATCATGATAAAAATCATTTTCTTCGATATTGATAACACCCTGATTCCTTTAGGCGCGACTCAAATCGAACCCAAGCTCATTCATGCTTTACATCAACTCCAAGCCAAAGGAATCAAACTCGTTTTAGCAACCGGACGGCCTAGTTTCTATGTACCTCATTTTGACCATATCCATTTTGATGCCTTTTTGACCTTTAATGGCCAATATTGCTTTGATCAAAATCAAACGATCTATGCAGATCCGCTCTCCCATAAAGATGTGATAACGGTATTACACAATGCCAAACAAATCCATAAAGCAGTGGCCCTGACCACCAATGAAAAGCTCGAAGCCACGTATTATCAACCCGAATTGGAACGTTACTTTACCATTGCCAACCAATCGTTATCCATCACCGATGATTTAAAGACGCTTTTAAACCAGGATATCTATCAAATGATGATCGCGACCAAAGAATATCAAGATATGCAAGTGTTAAAGAACACCCATCATCTACAAATCGTTCGATGGATCGATTTTGCTGCTGACATCATACCCCTAGGTGGTGGGAAAGCCAAAGGCATAGCAGCCATGCTCAAGCACTATGGCATCCATAAAGATGAGACCATGGCCTTTGGCGATGGTGGAAATGATGCGGAAATGATTCAATTTGCCCATATTGGCGTAGCGATGGGCAATGCCAAAGCAGAAGTCAAGGACATAGCCGACTATGTCACAACGGATGTGGACAAAGATGGATTGATCAACGCTTTTTCACATTTTGGCTTGTTGTGAGGGCAAATTCAACATGTCCTTTTGGTACATCCACACCTGTACAAACCACTTGAACTTTCTGGCCTAATTGATAGGCCTTTTTTTGTGAGCGTGCTTGTAAGGTCAGAGTATCTTCATCGAAACTATAGAAATCATCGATCAATGTATGTACAGGCACCAACCCTTCGATCGTATTGGGCAGTTCCACAAAGAAGCCAAATTTCTGTACACCGGAAATCATACCGGTATAGACCTTGCCGATATGTTTTTGCATATATTCTGCTTTTTTATAGTCATTGACCAATCGCTCAATGGCAATGGCATCCCGTTCTTTTTCGGAGACATGCTTTGCTTGTTGATCAATCGAATGCATATCTTTTGACACTTGCTTTCGATCTTGTTTTTCAAAAAGATATTTTCGCAACATCCGATGAACGACCAAATCGGAATAACGGCGAATCGGTGAGGTAAAATGACAATATTCTTCCAATGCAAGGCCAAAATGACCCAAACACGCTGCATCATAATACGCTTTTTCCATGGCTCGTAAACTGATCATGGAAATGATCGGATAGGCATCGTTATCTTCTAAAGATGCCAAAAACTGCGCTAATGCTTTGGGCTCAATCTCATCGGGCATGATATCATAAGGCAAATGCAAGGCCAATGCCATCGTATTGATCGTGCTAGCTTTTTCTGGATTTGGCTTTAAATGCACACGATACATACATGGTAGTTGTGCCTGATGTAAACAATTGGCCACACATACATTGGCTAAGATCATACATTGTTCGATCATTTCTTCAGCATAACCTCGCTGCTTTTCATACACATCAATGGCTTTCCCTTTTTCATTCAGAAGAATGACTGGCTCTTTGGTTTCAAATTGAATCGCACCACGCTCTTTGGATTGTATGGCCAACTGATGCGCACAAGCTTCAAGATCTAATAATTGTTCTTTGATCCGTGCATATTCCGAAACCATATTTCCTGCCAATAATTGATTGACTTTCTGATAGGTGCATCGCTGATTTGAATGGATCAAGGAAGGATAGATCTTGTAAGATGTACAATGACCTGTCTGGTCAATTTCCATTTGCACTGTCAAAGTGCAACGATCCACATGAGGATTCAGGGAACAAATTCCATTCGATAACACAAATGGGAGCATAGGAACGACTCGATCGCATACATAAATGCTGGTTGAGCGGGCAAAGGCTTCTCGATCAATGGCACTTTTGGTTTGAACATAATGACTCACGTCAGCAATATGGACATAGAGACGATAGCCACTGTCTTTCTTTTCAATAGAGATCGCATCATCAAAATCTTTTGCGTCGTCGCCATCAATGGTAAAAGTGATCAAACTACGAAGATCGATCCGATCTTTACGATCTTGCTCCTTCACTTCATGCGGTATTTTTTTCAATTCATTTTGGACCTTTTCATTAAAATGCATCCGCACCTTATGGGCATATAACATCGACGTCACATCAACGCCTGGATCGTTTTCTTTTCCAATGATCTCACAAATCCTGATTTCAATCGGTCTAGTATACTTTATGATTTGCGCAACCACCTTCGTACCCGGACGAAGGGAAGGATCCAATGTCTTGAGTTTAAATTCACAATGATAGTCGATGTCACTACGAAAAACCAATTGTTTCTTTCGACGGACCATGGTTCCTGTTAATTCCTGGATCGTATGTTCATAGACACGGACCACTTTTTTGGATTGACGATCAATCAAGACCAAATCATCCACAAAAAGTTCGTCATTTTTATGTTTGGGCAAATAAATTTTCTGTACCCCATCGGAAACCATCCATTCAAATCGTGAAATATCTTTGAGCTTACCAACGATATATTGATTGGTATCCATACGCATATAATGATGATGATCATTCATTAGGACATGTTGATCCTCCAGATCATTCAATGTTTTGACAAGTTGTACGAAATCATTGGTAGAGCGCAAATGCAATGTCGCTTCGATTTCGTGTAGTGTCCAATTTTGTTTTTGATCAAATAAAGCCAGAATTTTTTGTTCCATAAACTTCCCTCCTTCCACAAAAAAAGGCCTTGATGGCCTAACCTCAAATGACTTGTAACGCAAGTACTAAACAAAAGAACGCAATACCACAAAGCAATGTCAAACGACTAATGACTTTTTCGGGTCCTCTTTCTTTTTGCACAGCAAATAAGTTCAAATCACCGCTACCTGTAAATGCAGCCGATAATCCATCGGATTTACCACCTTGTAGCAATGTTAAGATAATGATCAATCCGGAAATGATCATCAAGATAATATTTAAGGTATCTTCCATATTCCTTCCTCTTTTCAATCTTGAAGTATTGTATCATACTCCAAACATTCCATCAAATTGGATACGGTCCAAGTGGGATGGATATCCAATCGAGCAATATCGTTTCGTGTATGAACGCCTGTTTCTACAAAAATCGTTTGTACATTGTTTTCATAACCTAAACGAATGTCTGTTTCTAAGTTATCACCAATTAAGATCACATCGTCTTTATGCAGATGGAAATAGCTAAGAAATAAGTCCAGCATCGTTTTCGATGGTTTGGCAATATCTGGACTTTGGGTATGGGTCGCATATTCAAACATAGCGACAATACTGCCATTTCCCACTTCAAATCCACCCGGTTTGGCCAGGATGCGATCCTTGTTCGTACCAATGAGTTTTGCTCCTTGTAGCAGACAAGTCAATGCTTGAGAATACATCGCATAGTTGCCTTTTTTGGTCAATCCCACAAAAACAAAATCAGGATGGTCATCGGTAATGGTAAAACCGGCATCCAATAAGGCTTGTTCCATGCCTTTCTCACCAATGAAATAAGCTTTTCTACCCGTATATTTTTCTTTGACAAATTGACAACTCGCCATGGCACTATTGTAGAATTGCTCCGCGCGAATGCCTGTATAGCCCATCTTTTCCATGTGCTCCACATTGATTTGTGGGGTGCGCATCGAATTATTGGTCAAAAATAAATACGGAATATTTTTTTCAATACAATGATCTAAAAATTGTTTCGCTGTTTCGATGATCTGTGTGCCACGATACATCGTGCCATCCAGATCAAATACCAATGTTTTCATATGCATAAAAAGAAAGTCTTACTCGACTTTCTTCAAATCTTGATAAGCAATATCCGTAGGTGTTTCTCGACCAAACAAGATCAATAATACCGTTGCTTCTTTTTTCTCTTCATTCATGCTTTCAACGATACCTTCTGAATTTTTAAAGGGACCATTTAAAATTTGAACATTATCACCTACTTGGAAATCCACAGCTACATTGAGATCTTGATTTCCTAAACGTCGCAATACCGAATCAATTTCAGCTTGAGGCACAGGGAATGGTTTGGCTCCCTTACCACTCGAACCAATAAATCCAGTAACACCTGGAGTATTACGAACCGCAAACCAAGCTTCATCCGACATGATCATTTGCACCAAAAGATAGCCTGAGAATAAATTTTTGGTTTTTTCTACGGGCTTGCCATTCTTATATTCTATTTCTTTTTCTTCAGCGACAACGATTTGAAATAAGTTATCCTGAAGACCCATCGTTTTGATACGACGTTCCAAATTTTCTTTGACCCGGTTTTCTTGTCCGGCATATGTATTCACTACATACCATTCTTTTTTTAAGTCTGTATCTGCCATTCCAACTCCCTACTTTCCAACGATCCGTGAAACGATTCCTGTTGATAATAATTCACATACAAAGAAATATAAGCCAAATAATACAGTAAAGACGATCACTAATAGACTGTCTTTTGAAAGTTGTTTTACACTTGGCCATTTTACTTTCTTTAACTCACGCATAACATTAGCTGGGGAATACGCCCAACCTTTTTTATTTTTTTTCTGATCTTTTGCCATATCTTCTCACTTCGTTTCTTTATGTAAAGTATGCTTTCCACACTTTGGACAATATTTGCGAATTTCTAAACGTTTTGTATTGGTTTTCTTATTTTTCGGTGTGACATAATTTCTTGATAAACATTCGGTACAAACCAAAATTACTTTATCTGCCATTTGATTTCACTCCTAACTTTTAAAAGATACCATTGAATGGAAAAATTTGTCAATGTACCTGTACCCATTTTTTAATTTTTCTTAGAATATAACGTACTTTTCGAACCGAATATTGATAGTGTTGTGCAATTTCATTGGTTGAATAGCCTTGTTGCTTCAAAACCAAAATATCTAATTCTTCTTTGGTGAAGTTTTGATTCATCAATGTATATAAATAATCTTTTTGTGTATGCACCATGACATCTTCGTGAATGTGCATTTTTGGATCGGCAATGAGATCCGATGCATAGTGTTCGATATCTTCACGAACCGACTGATCCAAATGAAAAACTGGATAATAATTTTGAATAGAATGGGTTTGTTCCATACGAAGGGCATCGATCAATCGATTTTCCAATACACGGCTATAAAAGGATTTTAGAAATGGCCATCGATCGACGCGACAACGTTGCAAACATTCATACAATACACAATCAGAAAGTGGCAAATAATCGCCGGCATAGCGGGTATGAAAGCGATGTTGAATGATGGCAACCGTAGTCGGTCGAAAAGCTTCAATTAATGCTGAAAAAGCTTCTTCATCATTCATAAAATAGTAATAGATCAATTCATTGATATTTCTTTTCATTTTGCTCCCTTTTGAGCAAAAAAGATTACAGAGGATGTCTTTGACTATGTATTTGATAAAGTAAGATACCACAAGCCACACTCGCATTTAGCGATGTGATTGAACCTTCCATTGGTAATTTTACGACATAATCACATTGTTTTTTGACCAAAGGACTGATTCCTTTGCCTTCGGAGCCAATGACCAAACAAACGGGAACATCGTAAATGCCTTCACGATAGTCCCGTGCCTGTTCCATATCCGTTCCTATGATCCAATAGCCTTGTTTTTTTAAAGTCTTCAGGGTATTGGTCAAATTATTGACAATACAGGTTGGAACGGTATAAGCCGCTCCTGTACTTGCTTTGATGGCAGACGGTGTCAAGCCCGCACTTTTGTGTTTGGTTAAGATCATGCCATCGACCCCGACACAATCACAAGTACGTAAGATGGCCCCCACATTTTGTGGATCTTGGATACCATCTAAAGCAACCAGCAATCCATTGGGATGAATGAGTGTCTCTAATTCGACCGTTGGAATATCTTTCACTACGCATACGATCCCTTGATGATGGACATTTTGAGCCATTCGATCCAACTGTTTTCGATTCATCCATTGATAAGGAATTTGTGACTGCTCAATTTGAACCATACGTTTTTTATCTTTCATGCCTTGTTGCACATATATAGTTTCAATTTGGTCCGGAAATTGAGACAACGTTGTCCAGACATTTTTTCCATAAACGATCATAATTGGTCTCCTAATTGAATGATTCGATCCATCAACCGATGCAACCGATCGACATGATCATATAAGTATAAATAACCGATACAAGCTTCCAATGCAGTCGCTTTCATATATTGTTGACTGGTCGCATTTTTTGCTTTGGTGTGATAAGAGGCATTGCGTCCACGTCGTAAAATTTCTTTTTCATCCGCCGTAAAAAAATCTTCTTGGTTCAATGCATCCAAAAGGGCAGATTGTCCTTTAGCTGAACAAACTTTTGCACTCATTCGTTGTAGTTTCTGCGGATTTTGGATTCCCTTCTCTAAAATATGTTGGCGCACATACATGGTCATGATGGCATCTCCCATCCAAGCTAGACTAATCGCATTTTGATGCACGATTTCCATTAGAGAATTCCCTTAGCTTGTAGTTTTGCACGATAGGTATCCGCAACATCAAACTGTTTTGCTTGGACCGCTTCACGCCATGCTTGATAGGTTTCTTTATCTTCTTCCGTTAATACAACAGGTTCAAACACAATTCCTAAGACATACAACATCTTTTCAAGTGTATGCAACAAGGAACCAACTTTTGCCGTATCGATCTGACGAGTACGCAAAGATTGATTCAATTGTTTCACGGCTTCAAATACGGTAGATATCGCATTTGGCGTATTGAGATCATCGTTTAATGCATTCAAGAAAGATTGCCACAACGTTGTGTCCACCTCATCACTTGTCTTAGCCCCTTCCAGCTGAAGTTTGACTTGCGCCTGATGATAGGCGGTTTCGATACGACCTAATTCTTTTTGTGCACTCGCAAAACTTTCATTCGATAAATTCAATGGAGCCCGATAATGCGTAGATATCAAGATCCAACGAATGGTGTTACCACCGTATTCCGCAATCAAATCTTTGGCCCATTGGACATTTCCAATGGATTTAGACATTTTTTCAAATTTTGAAGCTTTATCATCTTTAATATTGATCATGCCATTGTGGACCCAAATATTGGCAAGATGGGTATGATTGATACACTCACATTGAGCAATTTCATTCTCATGGTGAGGGAACTTCAGATCCAAACCACCACCATGAATATCAATCAATGGTTTTTTAAATACATCTTGAATCATGACCACACATTCTGTATGCCAGCCCGGACGTCCTTTTGACCATGGTGTATCCCATTGAATCCCTTCATCGGTTGCTTTCCAAAGCGTAAAATCCAAGGGATTTTCTTTTTTATCGTTTTCATCAATACGTGCACCAACCATCAGATCTTGCATTTTTTGATGGGATAATTCGCCATATTTCGAATCGGCACTTACCCGAAAATACACATCACCATCCACTTGATAGGCATCGCCATCATCAATCAATTTTTGAATAAAAGCAATGACTTGATCCATCGTTTCGGTAACGCGTGGCGTAACATCCGGCTGATCGGCATGTAAGTCACTTCGAGTTTGGGCATATGCTTTGATATAAGTATCTGTAATCTCTTTTTCGCTCACATTATTTTCAATCGCGGCATGAATGATCTTATCATCCACGTCCGTATAGTTACTGACATATTTCACTTTGAGGCCTTGTATCTCCAAAGCCTTCTTTAATGTATCAAAAACAACGATAGGCCGGGCGTTTCCTACATGTGGATAGTTATACACAGTAGGTCCGCACACGTACATAGAAACTTCTCCTGGAACGATGGGTTCTAGTGTTTCTATTTTTTGTGTCAAACTATTGTATAGCTTCATTCTCTTCACTCCCTATTTCTCCTTTTTATTTTTATCCATTTCTAAAGATAAATCACGGAATTGTTCCATCCATTTTGGATCTATTCCTTCTTTTTTCATTTTTTCCAAATAAACTTTATCAAGATCATTGACATCTTTGGTCAATTCGTCCCGATCTTCATCGGATAATTTTTGTCTGATCGCCATGGTTGATTCCTCTCTATGCGTATCTAAAGGATACTCTAAATAGCCACTTTTTTCAATCCAACAAAAAAAGCACTCCGAAGAGTGCTCCTTTATCTGAACATCAATTAAGCTAATTCAGAGAAATATTTGATTGTACGAACCATTTGGCTAGTGAATGAGTTTTCATTATCATACCAAGAAACGACTTGTACTAATGTATTTCCGTCTCCAGTTTCAACTGCCATTGTTTGCGTTGCGTCAAACAAAGATCCGTAACGCATTCCGATGATATCGCTAGAAACGATTTCTTCGTCATTGTATCCATAAGATTCAGTAACAGAAGCTTTCATCTTTGCATTGATGTCATCAACGGTAACTTTTCCTTCTACTTCAGCAACTAAGATCGTTGTAGATCCTGTAGGAGTAGGAACACGTTGTGCAGAACCGATCAATTTACCATTCAATTCTGGAACAACCAAACCAATAGCTTTTGCAGCACCAGTTGAGTTTGGAACGATGTTTTGAGCAGCAGCACGGCTACGACGTTTGTTTCCTTTACGTTGAGGTCCATCCAATACCATTTGGTCACCAGTATAAGAGTGAACAGTTGTCATGATACCAGATTTAATTGGAGCCAATTCGTTTAATGCTTTAGCCATAGGAGCCAAGCAGTTTGTTGTACAAGATGCAGCAGAGATGATCTTGTCTTCTGGAGTCAATGTCTTATGGTTAACATTGTAAACGATCGTCTTCAAATCAGATCCAGCTGGAGCTGAGATAACGACTTTCTTAGCACCTGCATCGATATGAGCTTGTGCTTTTGCTTTTGAAGTATAGAATCCAGTGCATTCCAATACAACATCTACATCTAATTCACCCCAAGGCAATTTAGAAGCATCGGCTTCTTTGTAAATTGTGATTTCTTTTCCACCAACAGTGATTGAACCTTCACCAGCAGCAACTGTATCTGCTAATGCATACGTTCCTTGAGTAGTATCATATTTTAACAAATAGGCTAACATATCAGGGCTAGTCAAATCGTTGATAGCTACTACTTCATACCCTTCAGCACCAAACATTTGACGGAATGCCAAACGTCCAATACGTCCAAAACCGTTGATTGCAACTTTTACTGTCATATCAGTAATTCCTCCTTTAATCAATCATCCATATTATAGAAAATGCCACCCTGTTTGTCAATCGTTTCACAACGTATATAACCGCTTTCATTATCGTTATATCTATCCCCTTTTTTCAATTCATGATAGAATGTCTCCAAGGAGGTTTTTATGAATCAAAATCAATTATTAGACTTGTTAGAAAAAGACGCTCGTTTACGTCCACAAGATCTTGCGGATATCTTAAATGAAAATGTAGAAGATGTCTCCCATCAGATCAAAGAATTAGAAGATAAAAAGATCATATGTGGTTATCATACCGTAATCAACTACAACCGCGCCCAACGAAATGAAAAAGTAATGGCCTATATCGAAGTTTCTTGTTCTCCTCAACGCAATCGTGGCTATGACCAAACAGCCATGGTCATTGCGAACTATCCGGAAGTGACCACCATGTATTTATTGAGTGGTGATTGTGACTTTTTATGCTTGGTTGAGGGCAAGACCATGTTTGAGGTAGCCCGCTTTGTTTCCGATTCCATTGCATGTGTCGATGGTGTGATCTCAACAAAAACCTTATTTGTTCTGAAACAATATAAAGAATCCGGTGTATTGATGGAATCCATCAAAGAAGATGATACCGATAGATTGGTCGTGACACCATAATGAAATCCATTTCTACTGTTGTTGAAAAAATGAAACCCAGTGGCATCCGCAAGTTCTTCGACTTAGCAAGCACCATGGATGATGTAATCTCCCTTGGTGTGGGTGAACCCGATTTTTCCACACCATGGCACATTTGCCAGGCCGCCATGGCCTCGATGGCCGATGGCAAGACACACTATACCGCCAATCGAGGTTTATTGGAATTGCGACAAGAAATTGCTACATTCCACAAAGAACACTATCAACAATCCTACGATCCACAAACCGAGATCGTCGTCACCGTTGGCGGAAGTGAAGCCATTGATATTTCCATGCGCGCTCTATTAAATCCAGGTGATGAAGTCATTGTTATGGATCCCAATTATGTAGCTTATGAACCGGCCGTTGCTTTAGCCGGTGGAGTTTGTGTCCCCATTGTTCTGACCAAAGAAAATGAGTTTAAATTGAAACCAGAAGATCTGAAAGCAGCCATCAGTCCAAAAACCAAAGCCATGATCATCAATTACCCATCCAATCCGACCGGAGGGGTCATGACACATGAGGACTATGCCAAATTAGTACCTATTTTAAAAGAATCCGGTATCTTTGTGGTAAGTGATGAGATCTATGCTGAATTGAGTTTTGATCAAGAGTTTGCTTCTCTATCCCAATTTGATGAAGTCCGTGATCAGATCATTGTCATTAATGGTTTCTCGAAAGCCTTTGCGATGACAGGCTGGCGACTTGGCTATATTCTTGCCAATGCCCCTTTATCGAAAGCCATCACAAAAATTCATCAATATGTCATCATGTCGGCTTCTGTTGCGAGTCAATATGCTGCTATTGAAGCTTTGAAGAATGGCTATCCCGATGTCGTGATGATGCGAGAAGAATACAACCATCGTCGGAACCTATTGGTAAATCGCCTCAATGCGATGGGTCTACATACCAATATGCCGCATGGTACATTTTATGTATTTGCCGATATTCGAAAGACAGGTCTGAATAGTGAAACTTTCTGTAGTCAACTACTAGAAAAAGAACACGTAGCATGTGTACCCGGCAATGCCTTTGGTCCACATGGTGAAGGTTTCATCCGTATTTCTTATGCCTATAGTTTGAATCACATCAAAGAAGCTTGCGTACGCATTGAACAATTCTTAAAAGATATTGATTATCAAAAGGAATGAACGAAAAAAACAGGAATCCATGACGATTCCTGTTTTTTTATGTCTTTATGCACCCGTTAGTTCCGACATGGCTTTTTGTGCCAATTCGGTTTTCTTATGTGCATCGGCTTTATCTGTACCGCGGATACAATAGTAGAATTTGCATTTTGGTTCAGTACCACTTGGTCGTACCGCTACCCAACTGCCATCTTCTAGGAAGTATTTTAATACATTCGACTTGGTGAATCCTTCCAATGGTCGTACTTCGCCATTTTCATGGATCGTTTGCGTCTGGAAGTCTTCGCTTTTCACAACTTTGACACCCGCAATTTCTTTTGGTGCTTCGGCACGAAGATCCGATAAGATCTTTTGGATTCGTTTTGCACCTTCTTCACCCGATAAAGTCAAGGCAACTTGTGATTCTTCATACGTACCATGACGTTGATACAATTCTTCCAACACATCCACTAGATCTTTTCCTTGTTGTTTGTAGAATGCACAAGCTTCTGCCAAAATCAATAAAGCTTGTGGGGCATCTTTATCACGAACAAATGGTTTTACCAAAGATCCATACGACTCTTCATAGCCAAATACATAATTCTTTTCATGCGTTATTTCATATTTGGCTACTTTTTCACCGATGAACTTAAATCCCGTCAATGTTTTTTCGGTTTCAACACCATAATCTGCAGCTACTTTTTCACCCAAGTCACTCGTTACGACCGTATTAAACATAACCGGATGTTCAGGCATTTTATGTTGCGCACGCAATTGAGAACAAATATATTCGATTTCAACCGAACCCGATTGATTTCCTGTCATGACAACATATTCCCCATTGTGTTTCACACCGACACCCATACGGTCTGCATCGGGATCACAAACCAAGATCAAATCAGCATCATTTTCTTTCGCATATTTCAATGCCAATTCATACGCACCAGGTTGTTCTGGATTTGGTGTTGGCGTACAAGAGAAGTCCGGATCTGGTGTACATTGTTCTTCTACCGGAATGCAAGTGTAGCCAGTCATTTTAAAAATGTCACGTACAGGAATATTGGCTGTACCATGTTCTGGTGAAAAGACGATCTTGATGTCTTTTTTTACGTCTGGATTCAATTGAATGCTTAATACATGCTTGTAGTAATCTTGATCTACATCATCACCCATAACAGTGATCAATTTCTTTTGTTCTTCAGTACAATTGGCATCGATTGCTAATTCATCCTCGATGGCATTCACTTCTTTGATGACTGCATCGGCCAAAGCAGGAATCAATTGACAGCCTTTATCATCATACAATTTATAGCCATTATATTCTTTCGGATTATGACTGGCCGTGATCATGATCCCACCGAAACAATGATTGTATCGAACCGCAAAGCTCAACATAGGAGTTGGACGCAAAGAATCATAAACAAATGAAGCAATATTATTTTTCGCTAAGAGGTCGGCACAATCAAAAGCTAATTCACGAGACATATGTCGATTATCATAACCAATCGCAACGCCTGCTTTACAAGCTTCTTCGCCATTCTTTTTGATATAATTTGCGTAACCTTGTGTTGCTTTACGAATGGTATGAATATTAATACGATTGGTTCCAGGACCTAATAAACCTCGCATACCCGCTGTACCAAACTCAATCGTTGTGTAAAACGCATCATTTTTTTCTTCTTCGCTCATGTTTTCTAAGACATCTTTGTAGCGAGGATCCAAATTGGGATGATGCACCCATTTTTCATATCTTTCTTCAACTAAAGACATATACTTCCCTCCATATTTAAGTATATTATAACATATGAAATCGTTTTCATTTATAAAAAAAGACCACTTTCGTGGCCTTTTTATTTGCATCAATTAGTCGATGATTTTTTGTGCACGCAATACTTCTTCGATAGAAGCAATAGCAGCATCTTCATCTTCACCATTGCAGCTAATTGTAATTTCTGACTGTGTAGGGATTCCTAAAGACATAACACCCATGATTGATTTCATGTTTACTTCGCGTCCTTTGAAAGCAACGTTAATTTCACTTTTGAATTTAGAAGCTGCATTAACAGCTACCGTTGCAGGACGTGCATGAAGTCCTACTGGATCTACTACAGTTACAGTAATTTGTTTCATTATGATATTCCTCCTACTTCAATAACTACAAATATATTAATCCATTTTAGCTGAGAAAACAATACATATTTCTTATTTTCACAGGGATATGTAAGCGATATAGCTATCGCAAAAAAGCTTATTGATTCATCAGTTCATTGTACAGCAATGAATACGTGTTGGCACTATTCTCCCACGATACATCGGTATTCATCGCATTGGTTTGCAGCATTTGCCAATCGTCTTTACGATTGTAGTATACATCGCATGCGTAATATAAAACATTGATCAAATCGTTGGAATCATACTTTTCAAAGCTAAATCCATTTCCGCTCTTCTCATATTCATTGTATGCATCGACTGTATCTTTTAATCCACCTGTTTCACGCACCAAAGGTAGAGTTCCATAACGAAGCGAAATTAATTGTGAAATGCCACATGGTTCAAACAAACTTGGCATCAAGAACAAATCACTGGCAGCATAGATGCGATGGGCCACTTCTTCATTATAGCCATTATAGAATACGATCTTACCTTTATTGCCATTTTCCAAATCACGGAATTTGTTTTCGATCGGAGCTTCACCTGTACCAAGGATGACCAGTTGAATAGGAGCTGCACATAAAGCATCTAATTGCTCCATCAATAGATAAAAACCTTTTTGCCAAGTCAAGCGACTTACACAGCCAACCAACAAAACATCTTCATCTTGATTCAATCCCAATTCCTTCTGTAAAGCCAATTTATTTTTGAGCTTTTGGACCCGCACATTGATCTTATCATAATGATATTCGATCATTGGATCCGTTTTGGGATCCCAAGATTTGGTGTCAATGCCATTGACAATGCCCCATAAATCGTACTTACGCATATTGAGGACAGCTTCCAAATGTTCACCATATTGTGGCGTCAATATTTCTTGTGAATACGTTGGAGATACGGTCGTCACTTTATCGGCATATAAAATACCTGATTTCATGAAAGAAATGCCACCATCAAATTTCACATTTCCATTTTCCATTAAATAATAAGGCAATCCCAAACAAGAATCTAACATTTCTGGTCCAAAATTTCCTTGGAACAATAAGTTATGGATCGTATATACGAAACGAATCGCATTGTATCGAGGGTCCGAATCATGGGTTTCTTTGACCATACAAGGAATCATACCGGTTTGCCAATCATGACAATGAATGATATTTGGCCAATAATTCAATTGATTCAGCATTTCAATGACAGCTTTTTGGAAATACGCAAAACGCTCGCCATCGTCATCATAGCCATATAAAGTATCTCGTTCAAAGTATCCTTGATGCTGAATAAAGAAGTAACATACATCACCTTCCATCTTGGAATATAAACGTACGGGCACTTCATGATAATTGATTGATACTGAATATTCACAATCAAAATATAATTCACTTTGATATTTTTCCCAGATCTTACGATAAAGTGGAATGACTACTTTTACTTCATGTCCTTTTTGCGATAATGCTTGTGGCAAGGAACCAACCACATCTGCCAGTCCACCTGTCTTGATAAAAGGCAATGCTTCACTGGCAACCATTAAGATTGAAGCCATTATACAGTCTCCCTTCTACCAATATATAGAGGTTTGTCCGATTCACCTTCTAATTCCTTTTTGTGAATGATATTTGCATATTTATCAACAATGACATTTTTTAAGTGGGCATTGGCAGCAACCGTTGCTTCTGGCATGATCAAGCAATTTTCGATCACAGAATCTTTACCAATCACTGCTCCCCGTCCAATGATCGAATTAACAACTGTACCCGAAATCTTGGAACTATTGGAAACATAAGAATTGGTTGCATTACCGCCATTTGGATAGATGGCAGGACTTGAATCATACGAACGTGTATACACAGACCAATTTTGTAATTGTTTCATATTTTCAGGTTCTAAGGTTGCCATATTTGCCGCATAATAGGATTTTAGATCATATACATAGTAGATCTTCTTGCGATATGGAATACCACGAATATCCAATTCACTGCATAAATCGTTGACAATATCACGTAACCAATATAAGGCTGATGTTTTTCTTGCTTCGAGGATGGCATTCACAAAAATCTCTTTTGACATGATATAGGTTTCCAACGATAAACTACGATTTTTATATTTACCGATATTATATCCTAAAGATTCGATTCCTTTTTGACGATTCAATTGAACCGTTGCACAACCAATATATTCTTCTTTGGCCGTATCGATATTTTGATACAAAATCGAAATATCCGCACCACTTTCGATATGTTGATCTAAAAGCTCTGCATAATCCGCTTGATAAATGATATTTGTTGGGGCAATGATCACATATTCACAATTGGATGTTTGAATACTATGTAAATTATCATAATACGTATCCACATCAGGTGTGATTCGACCCGTTATATTTTCTTTATATAATGGCACCAATTCCAAATTTCCATGTTTCGCATTGATATTATATTGACGGCCTCGACCAATATGCTTGAACAATGGTTTTGGATTTCCATTGATATAAATTTGGATATTATCCATTCCGCTATTTGTCATATTTGACATGGGAAAATCGACCATACGGAAACGTCCCATAAAATTGAAGGCTGCCATAGGACGATACGATTGCATTCCTTCTACATATACGCTGGAGTCATTATAAGCGATGATACCTAATGCTTTTGCCATGATTATCCACCTTTCTTCACATGTTTTGCCACTAAAGTGACTTCTTTACTTGATAAAGAACCAACTTTTGTATCGGCATCGATCTTGATGTTATCTGCGACCAAAGCCTTATAAACTTTTGCACCTGCACCTACAGTAACACCTGGTAATAATACCGATTGTTCGACGATAGCCCCTTCTTCAATCGTGACACCATTGGAGATGACGGATTCTTTCGCATGGCCTAAAATAATGGCTCCTTGATTGACATAAGAATGTTCTACTTTTCCATTTGGTCCGATATATTCTGGCAAAGCCGGAATGTCTTCCGTATAAATTTTCCAAGTTGGATCATCTAAATTCAATTCACTGCTCTTATTTAATAGATCCATGTTGGCTTCCCATAAGGAATCAATGGTTCCAACATCTTTCCAATACCCTTCAAAACGCCAAGCCACTAATTTTTTTCCTTGATTTAAATACGATGGAATGATATCTTTTCCAAAATCATGGCTTGATCCTTCCACTTTCATATCGGCAATCAATTCTTTACGCAATAATTTCCAATTGAAGATATAAATACCCATACTTGCCAAGTTGCTCTTTGGCTGAGCAGGTTTTTCTTCGAATTCAACAATGTTTCCATCCTCATCGGTATTCATAATACCAAAACGACTGGCCTCATCCCAAGAAACAGGTAATACCGCAATGGTCGCATCGGCATCATGTTCTTTATGATATGCAAGCATTTTCGCATAATCCATCTTATAGATGTGGTCACCCGATAAAACTAAAACATATTCAGGATCAAAACGATCGATAAAATCGATATTTTGAGTAATGGCATCCGCCGTTCCTTGATAGACATCAAATTTGGTTCCATCTTTCTCACTTGGTGGTAATACATAGACACCGCTGCCTCGCGTATCCAAGCCCCAACGTTGTCCTGCACCGGCATAGGCATTCAATTCAACGGGTTCATACTGGGTCAACACACCCACGATATCAATACCTGCATTGGCACAGTTGCTCAATGGGAAATCGATGATACGATATTTTCCACCGAAATGTACGGCCGGTTTCGCGTTTTTAGCCGTCAAATCTTTTAAACGCGTTCCGCGCCCGCCCGCTAAAATCATGGCGAGCATATTATTCTTTTCCATACTCATCCTCCTAATACTAAGTATTTACTAAAAAAATTATAACACAAAATGAATCGATGTATATAAATTAAGTTAAATTGTAAGAGTTTACATACTAAATTCGTAAATTTCTTTGCAAAACATAGATGGAATGATTTTTATTCAATAAGAAGGCGATGGCACAGACAATAAAAAAAGGCATAAAATACTGCGTACCAAAGATTTCCATACCAATCGCAATGGGTGCCAACAAGGTATTGGTTCCCGCGGCAAATAAAGCGGCATATCCCAAAGCGGCTGCAAACATAGGAGGAATCCCTAAAAGCGTACCAATCCAATAGCCTAAACACGTACCAATCGTAAATAATGGCATGACTTCACCACCTTGAAAACCACTTGCCAAAACCAAAACGGTCATGACCAATTTTAAGATCCAGTCCCACGGATAAATTGTTTTCCCAGTCATGGCCGCTTGGATCAAATTCACACCCAAACCACAATATCGACCATGATACAAAGTCGCTAATAATACCGCACACAGGATGCCCATGATAAAGATTCTTTGATATGGATTTGGCCAAAGCTTTGCTAAATTATTACGCATAAATTGCAAGCTTTTTGAAAAAAACATACCAATGAAAGCACATACGATGCCCAATACGATCACCCGCAACATCAAGAAAAAAGTGATCGACACATGTGGCAAGACAAATTGGGTGGCATGGATCCCAAACAAACCAGAGATATATGCAGCCATAAAGGATCCAGTCAAGGCAGAACAAAGTCCTTCATAGCGAATCGCTCCCGATACTAAAACTTCAAGCCCAAAAAAAGCGGCCGCGATCGGTGTCCCAAACAAGCCTGAAAAACCCGCTGCGATTCCGGTTTCCAGCAACATGGATTTTGGAATGGAAAACGGTAACTTTTCACCAATGCGATACGATAATGTAGCGCCAATTTGTACGGCTACACCTTCTCGACCTACACTGCCACCCACAAGATGGGTCAGCCAAGTCGAAATCGCCATACAAGGTACTAAAAGATAGGTGATGGTACTATATTTTCCTTGATCGACTTTAAAGACTAGATTCATTCCTTCTTTGCTTTTGCCGCCATAATGCACAAAGATATAAACGATCAATAACCCGGCAAAAGGCATCAATAGAAGCAATGGCATCTCTAAGCCCACGCGAATTTTAAAGATTCCATTTAATACAAGACAAAATATCGTTTCGGCCAAACCAACGATGGCACCAATCAGACAGCCAACCAGTGCATAATAGATATACCGTAACCAAATCAAGCCATTTTTCTTAAAACCATCTTCAAAAAACGTCATACACTCTCCCATGAAAAAGCTCTGTTTAAAACAGAGCTATGCAATATCCATTTCCGCTTTCCAAAGACCATGCAAGTTACAATATTCATACACCACAACATGTCCCTTGCGATTTCTTAAAGCAATGCTGGCTTCAGGTGCTTGGCCAGGCACCAATGAGATCCTATCCATGCTACCATCTTCAAATTCTGCCCAGATATTCATGATATAATGAACATCCTGCATTGGATGAGGAACACTACCTACCTTGACGATCAATGTATCGTTTTCCTGGCTTAAGACAGGTACATGTTTTTCCATGGCCGCATCCACTTCGCCCGCTTTTAATTCCCGTGTTGGGCTACCGCAACAAACAGGTGTACAACCACTTTTTTGTTCAATCATTTCATACACATTTCCACACTTATCACATTTAAAAATACGCATATAAATCACTCCTTTTCTATTCCAATTATAACACGTATCCGTGCTATACTGAATCTATGAATCACTTTATTTTCCTCTATTTGGATGCGTATCAAATGCAAATCATGCCCCAACAAGATGGAACGAAACAAGACTTTATCCAAGCTTTTCATCTGTCCAAAAGAAAAGCAGCACAATATTCGATCCCGGCGCAATACAAAGCCCATCAATTGATCACGATCTACTTTCCATGGGAAGATTCGATCATCGTTTCAAGTTCCGATCCAATATCCATCATCTATGAAGATGAGATCTTGCTCGTTGTCAATAAACCCCCTTTTTTATTGGTGCATGACGATGGAAATGGCAACCCATCTCTACAAGATCAAGTGAGTGCCTATCTCTATCAATGTGGCTGGCCACATAAAGCCCAAGCCTGTCATCGTATTGATTTTGAGACCAGTGGCCTGGTTTTATTCTGCAAGAATCCTTTCTTTCAAGGAATGCTGGATCATCTTTTCCGGTCGCATGAAATGCAGAAAACGTATCGTTGTCTGGTGAAAGGGAAATTTCCTGCCAACATCAAAGAAGCGAATTTCTCGATAGGACGCCATCGACATGAGAATGCCATGATCATCCATCCACATGGAAAACCAGCACACACCCAATTTCAACGGATCCAGGCTACGCCTACCGTTTCTTTTTTACATGTCAACTTGTTGACGGGACGAAAACATCAAATTCGACTACATTGTGCACATCTATCCCATCCCATCATCAATGATCCACTCTATGGTCAAATAGAAGATGATCAAGGATTGATGTTGCAAAACTATCAAATGGAATTTGTGCATCCCCTAACCCAAAAAGAACTTGTCCTTACTCTACCTATCGAATCCAGATTCGACCAAGCATGGCGTAAAAGAGTCCATATCCATGCTGCCAAGCCAACCAGCATCCTAGACTTAAACAAGTTAGAAAAGGAATCATCTTAAGATTTCGAACGTAAGCTAAAATGAGCCCTATACCAATTCCAGTGAAGAGAGCTATACTCATTCTTTCATAGCCCAAAAGAAAACCGAAATAAGCCAAAAAGGCAACGTCGGCTGTCCCTATCCAATCGGGATGGATACGATACAGCAACCAACCGATCCCGCCAAACAAACCAAGCCCCATACCGGATGAGACAAGATCGACCGGAAAAAAGCAGCCTATCATCACAAGAGATGGCAAGATCCACCATTTGGAAAAATACATCGTTTGCCAATCATTGATCGCAATGGCCAATAAATATAGATAAAAAAAGATGTCCATACGTTTACTATAGACATCCAAAATGAAGATATTCTTTAGATTTCAAAAATACGTTGCGAAATCCGCATGGGTACATGACTCAGATCCAAACGATATGCAACCAAATGATACTGTTTTTCTAAACCTTTATAGCCATACTTGTGATCTCCCACCAATGGATGGTGATAATGCCCCATCAATGCTCGAATCTGATGAAATCTTCCCGTATGCAACTGGATATCACACCATGTCGCATCATTCTTTTTAGCTAGGGTTTTCACATCCATATAGGCTTCTACAAATCCGGGTGTGGGGTTGTCTTTTACGATGGCTTTGGTTCCTTCTTTTTTGATATAGCCATGCATTTGAAAGGAATCCAATAAAAAAGTACCACTGATCAAGGCGCGATATTGTTTTTTGATGGATCGATCCGCAATGGCTTGATTGATGATCCGTAAGGTATTCGCGTTTTTAGCCGCAATGATCAAGCCAGCCGTATTGCGATCCAAACGATGACAGATCGTCGGCGCAAAACTGTGATCCGCCATCGTATATTCTCCCTTTTGGTAGAGATAGGCTTGAAGTCGGGAAACCACACAATCTTGTTGTTCTTTTTGATCCGATTGACTCAACAATCCTGCCGGTTTATTGATGATCAAAAGATTCTTATCTTCGAATACGATATCCAATTGGGTGGATGCCGTTGGCACTTCTCTTTCCTTTTCTTTCAATACATCCGGTGGCAAAAATAATAAGATATGATCATGGATCTGTAACTTCTGATCATAGGTGCATCGTTTTCGATTGACTTTGATCTTCTTTTTACGAATTCCCTTATACATCATGGATTTCGATAGATCTGGAAAGGTCTTCAATAAAAATTTGTCCAATCGTTGTCCTGCATCATTTTCGGATACTTCAATCTCTTTCATAGATATACTCCAAACTATCTGATAATTGATTTACAACCGGTGTGGGCATCTTCTCTAAGGTCGACTTGGCTTGATGGCCACTCGCCACCAATACACAATGGGCATCGATTGCCTGAGCCACTTCATAATCATGGACCGAATCGCCGACAAACCACAATTCATCCCATGGATTCTGTTTTCGATAGGCTTGTGCCAATTCGACTTTGCTCTTGGCATAGATGTCTTCGATACCATAAATCCCATCCATATGTTGTTCCAAAGGAAATTGTTCAATTTGATCCAATAAAAAAGCTTTCTTGCTGGCCGATAAGATCACTTGTGGCGTTTTTTTCTTTTCTACTTTTTCAATCGTATCCATCACATCACTATATAAGGAACAATGCATACTTTTAGCTTGATAATCCTCCATATATTCTTGAGCCAATACTGAAAATGGTGTTTGCTCAAAATCAAATCCAATTCGTTGATAATAATCAGCGATTGGAAAACCAAATACATTTCGATAGGCATCAATATTTGGCAATGGATCTAATGCATGATTTTTCAATAATCGATTGATACAAGAAAAACATAGATGTAAATCATCAAACAATGTACCGTTCCAATCCCATACAATTTTTTTCATAGTTAGATTGTACCATATTATTTGTGAAAAAAATCACTTTTAAAAGCATCATAAGTTTGTTATTATGTTAACAGACAGAAGATAAATATTGAGGTGAAAGAAAAATTTATGCGAGGAGTATACAATTCAGTAACAGATACGCGCAGAAAGGTCTTTGCTGCCATTGCCGAAATGGCCTATAACGACAACGAAGACTATGCGAAACAAATGGAACAAGTTCCCTATGACATCTTACCAGGAAATCAAGAAAATGTCTTCCTAGAGCGTGCCATCATTGGTGAACGTTTACGTGTAGGAATGGGACTCGATCTAAGAGATGTGAGTGAAGCTGGCGTTGTCAGTGATGGTATTGAAAATGGTATTCAGCCCGAAAAGTATTATGAACCACCACTAGTGAACATCATCAAGTTTGCCTGCAATGCCTGTCCAGAAAAAAAGGTCATTGTCACGGACATGTGCCAAGGATGTTTTTCTCATCAATGTACCGAAGTATGTCCAAAGAAAGTGGTTTCAATTGTCAATGGACGTTCGCACATTGATCAAAGTGGCTGTATCAAATGCGGCCGTTGTGCCGAGGCTTGTCCTTACCATGCAATCATCAAGATGGAGCGTCCTTGTGCTTCCAGCTGTGGAATGAATGCCATCAGTTCCGATGAAAATGGCAAAGCCGAGATCAATTATGATAAATGTGTCAGTTGTGGACAATGTTTGGTGAACTGTCCATTTGGCGCAATCGTTGATAAAGGACAAATTTTCCAAACTATCTATGCGATGAAACAAGGCTATGAGGTCATTGCGGCTATTGCTCCGGCCTTTGTTGGTCAATTTGGTCCCAAAGTGACTCCCGATAAAGTCAAGACCGCATTGAAAGAATTAGGTTTTGCCGATGTAGTAGAAGTAGCCATTGGCGCCGATCTTTGTACGATTGACGAAGCCGAAGATTTTTTGAAAAATGTTCCAGAAAACTTAGACTTTATGGGTACAAGTTGTTGCCCTTCTTGGTCGGTCATGGCGAAAAAAGAATTCCCACAATTTGCGAAAAATATCTCGATGGCCCTGACCCCAATGGTGCTAACGGGTCGTTGGATCAAAAAGCGTAAACCAAAAGCCAAAGTGGTCTTTATTGGTCCTTGTGCCGCCAAAAAGTTGGAAGCAAGTCGTCATTCGGTTCGTAGTGATATTGATTTTGTATTAACATTTGAAGAAGTCATGGGTATGTTCCAAGCCAAAGGAATTGACCTTGAACAAATTACGGTCGATGATCCATTTGTGGATGGAACCAAAGCCGGTCGTCAATTTGCGGTCACTGGTGGTGTAGCGGCTTCCGTCAAAGAATTGATTGAAAAAGAACATCCAGACATCAAAGTCAAGGTACAAGCTGCCGAAGGTTTGAAAAACTGCAAGACCATGTTGATGATGGCAAAAGCAGGTCGTTTAAATGGCTATCTGCTTGAAGGTATGGCTTGTCCTGGTGGCTGCGTTGGTGGTGCCGGAACGTTACAAGCGATTCCTCGCTCCAGTGCGTTGGTCAAGAAATATGCCAATGAAGATGAGATGAAAACCGCAGATCTTTCGCAATATGGCGATGAAGTACATGAATTGGTCAATAATTAAGTAAAATATGATAAGATGGATACGTGTTATCCATCTTTTTTTATGGGAGGAAGAAATGAAACGTTATCAATACTATAAAGTCGTGGCTGCCACACCATCGGTTGCAATCGGTGATCCACAAAAAAATGTCCAAGCGATGTTGGATCTTTGTACAAGAGTTCCCCAGGATACGCAATTGATCGTCTTTCCTGAACTTTGCATCACTGGCTATACATGCCAAGATCTTTTTTATGAAGATATTTTATTGAGACAAGCACAACAAGGGCTTTCTCATTTTCTAGAGGCCATGCCTGATCAAATGGCGGCACTTGTGGGTTTGCCTGTCCAAATTCAAAATAAACTATACAATGCGGCTGCCTTTTGTTTTGATCATCGCGTATTAGGCTTTCAATTAAAAACCTATATTCCAAGCTATAATGAATTCTACGAAACGCGTTGGTTCACCAGTGGCAAAAACTGTCCAGTCGATACCATGAATTGGCAAGGAGAAATCGTACCTGTATCGAATGGTCTGGTTTTCTATGATACCACTACGCAGGCATGTATTGGTGCCGAACTCTGTGAGGATCTATGGGTCACCATTCCAGTAAGTTCAAAATTAGCTTTGGCTGGAGCCAACATTTTATGTAACCTATCGGCTTCGAATGATACAATTGCCAAAGACGTGTATCGTCATCAATTGGTCGTGGATCAAAGTGCAAGAACGTATTCTGGCTATGTATATGCCAGTGCCGGTCCCCAAGAATCAACCAGTGATCTGGTCTTTTCAGGCCATGATTTGATTTGTGAAAATGGGACAGTCTTAGCCGAACGCAATTATCTAGATGCCAAGGACTTTATTGTGGGTGAAATCGATATTCAAAATGTCATGAATGATCGCATCCATTTTAAGACCAGCATGGAAGATGAAGTCCACGATGTAAAAACCATCACCTATGCGTCAAAGCCCATCCATACCATCGCCTTGCATCGAACCTATGATGCCTATCCTTTTGTACCCAACGATAGTGAACAACGCATTCATCGTTGCCAAAATATCTTAAACATTCAAGCACAGGGATTGGCTACCCGTCTATCCAAGATCCATTGTGAACATGTCGTTATTGGAATCTCAGGAGGATTGGACTCTACTTTGGCCTTGTTGGTATGTGAACGTGCCTTCCAATTGTGCCAATACGATCCAAAAAATATCCATGCGATCTCTATGCCTGGTTTTGGTACAAGCGTGCGCACCAAAACCAATGCCGATCAATTGATTGATTTGTTGCATGCCTCCAAAGAAACCATTTCAATTGGTGATGCTGTCCATCAACATTTTAGAGATATTCATCATGATCCAAAAATCATGGATATCACGTATGAAAATTCACAAGCTCGAGAACGAACACAAATTTTGATGGATCTTGCCAACCAATACAATGGAATCGTCATTGGAACGGGCGATCTTAGTGAATTGGCTTTGGGATGGTGTACTTATAATGGCGATCATATGAGCATGTATGCAGTCAATGTATCGGTGCCAAAAACCTTGGTTCGCTATATTGTGGAAACGCGTGCTCTACAAGCTCAAAAAGAAGGACAAAATGCATTACATGATGTATTGATGGATATTTGTGATACGCCGGTATCGCCAGAACTATTACCTTTGGATGCTTCTGGTAAAATTGCTCAAAAAACCGAAGAAGTATTAGGTTCGTATGATCTACATGATTTCTTTTTGTATCATTTATTGCGTCATCATGAACAACCGGAAAAGATCTTTGATCTCTGTGTCCAGGCTTTTCCTACCATCGATAAAAAAACCATCAAAAATGGATTACTTACTTTCTATCGACGTTTCTTTGCCCAGCAATTTAAACGAAACTGCATGCCAGATGGCGTAAAGGTTGGTTCCATTTGTTTATCGCCACGTGGTGATCTGCGTATGCCTAGCGACGCCAGTCGCGATCTTTGGTTGCAACAAGTTGAGGCCATTGACATCGAATGAAACCAACATTGATACAAGGCAACATCAAACGAGGAATCCTATATTTTGCGATTCCTTTGTTTTTTTCCAATTTTTTCCAACAATTGTACAATACGGTAGATACTCTGCTTATTGGTCATTTTCTTGGGGATGCCCCTTTAGCGGCATTGGGATCGACCGCTGCTATTTTTGAATTGATCGTTCAGTTTTGTAGCGGGATGGGCCTCGGATTTGGCATTGTGATTAGTCGGTTTTATGGAGCCAGAGATGAGAATCATTTAAAAATGGCCATTGCCGAAAGTATTATTCTAGGCTTTGGCATAGCCTTGATCTTATCCATTGTTTCCTGTGCTTTCATGCCATGGTTGCTCCATGTATTAAAAACTCCAAAGTCTATTTATTCCATGGCTTATGGTTATATCCAGCTCATTGCAGCGACTTTAGTCATCACGATGTTTTATAATTTAGCCGCTTGTTTATTTCGATCGATTGGTAATAGTCTAACCCCCTTATACGTACTGATCATCACTTCCATTTTGAATGTGATCTTGGATACCCTCTTTATTACCCAATGGCATATTGGGATACGTGGGGCTGCTTATGCAACGGTACTTTCTCAAGCCATCGCCGCGCTTCTTTGTTTTGGTCTCATCCACAAAAAAGAGCCTTTGTTGGTACCAGAACGAAAACATTTTCGGATCGATCCCATCATCATCCACGAATTGTTGACACAAGGCTTGGCCATGGGATTTATGTTTTCCATTGTTTCGGTGGGAACCATCATTCTTCAAAGTGGAATCAATCCTTTGGGTACCAACATCATTGCCGCGCATACAGCAGCTAGAAAATGGTTTGCTTTACTGGTATTGCCCTTGGGAACATTGGGAGCTACAACATCGACGTTTGTATCGCAAAATCGTGGTGCCAAACAATGGGAGCGCATCGAACAAGGCATTCGCTTTTGTATACATTTTGATTGGATCTATACTCTTGTACTGACGGGTATCGTTTTTGGCTTTGCCCAATCGATGATCCATCTATTGAGTGGATCGACCAATCCCATTGTCTTGGAAAATGGCACGCAATACTTACGGATCAATATTCCTGGTTTTGTGGTCTTAGGTCCTTTATTGACATATCGCAATGCGCTCCAAGGACAGGGCTATAAGATCTATCCATTGATTTCTAGTGGTATTGAACTTGGTGGTAAGATCATATTTACCCTATGGATCATTCCGACCCTCGCTTATTTTGGTGTAATTTTGTGTGAACCCGTGGTTTGGTCATTGATGAGCTTGCAATTGTGGATGTCATATCGCCTTATACAAGGAAAAAGAGCTAACCCTTTCGATTAGCTCTTTTCTATGCCATTTGTTCTTCGGTCCTTCTACGTACGATCTGTTTGTTTTGTTATTTTTTCCTTGTACCTTTATCACTTTGACCATTACACTTGATTTCCATACTCTTTCAAAGATGACCATTCTTGAAGATTTGTATTATTTGTCTTCTCTTCGCATTCACCCTTTAATAAGTACTTCCATCATTTCTCATTTGAAACGGCTTTTTCAGAATTTTTTATTCCTACCGCTATCCCCTTCCAAATGATTTATTTAGTACACGTATCCTTCATTCATGCCCTTTGAAGATTTCTTTCCATTGGATCTCTCTTCGCATGCATGTACGTTTCGAATACTCTTCCTTCATCCAAAACAGCTTTTTCAGAACTTTTTTATTCTTACCTCTTTCCTTTTTTGAATGAATCGTTGTACTGTGTATGAACAAATGGTTGATATCGAAGAATATTTCTTCGTATCTATCTTTTGCACCTTTATAATAACAAATCTATTTTCTTTTACAATAAATTGGCATTCTTGGTCTTTTTTATGGAATTTGTAAAAAAAAGATGAGCCGAAGCTCATCGAATCCAATCTTGAATTGCACGATAAACCAGTTCAAAGCCCGTTTTTTCCACACTTGAAACCGGATAAACAGTTGCCATAGGCAATTGTAATTTCTGGGAAATGACTTTGATGGCCTTGACTCGTTTGGTCTTTGGTACTTTATCGATCTTGGTTGCCACGACCACGATGGGAATTTGTAGCTGTTTCAACGTATCGATCATGTCCAGATCATCGTGTGTGGGCTCATGTCGTGCATCCACCAAAGAAATGACGCCTGCAATTTGTTCTCTTTGGGTAAAATATTCATCCATCATGGTACCCATTTTTAGAAGCATTTGTTTGCTCATTTTGGCATATCCATAACCCGGAACATCGACGAGCATCCATTTTTCATCAATCGTAAAAAAATTGATCAATCGTGTTTTTCCTGGTGTATTTCCGACATAAGCCAGTTTTTTTCTTTGGGTCAATGCATTGATAAAACTGCTTTTGCCCACATTGGAGCGACCAACCACCACAACTTCGGGTAATGAAGTTTGTGGCCATTGATCCTTATTGGTCGCACTCGTTACAAATTCGCTTTTCATACTATGCAACTAATGCGTGTTTTAAAACTTGTTTTACGCTCGATACCGGAATAAAATCAACGGCATCTTTTACTTCTTGTGGGATCTCATCCAAATCACGCACATTTTCTTTTGGGATCAAAATCGTTGTGATACCGGAACGATAGGCAGCTAAAGACTTTTCCTTCAAACCGCCAATAGGCAATACATTTCCACGCAAGGTAACTTCACCCGTCATTGCCAGATTGGCTTTGACTGGAATTTCGGCAAAACAAGAAACTAGAGCTGTGGTCATGGTCACACCGGCACTTGGTCCGTCTTTTGGTACGGCACCTTCTGGTACGTGGATATGCACATCATTGGTTTCAAATAATTTTGGATCGATCTTGTACTCTTTGGCATGTGCTTTGATGTAGTCCAGCGCAATATTGGCACTTTCCTTCATGACATCACCTAATTGTCCGGTCAAGATCAATCGGCCTTTTCCTTCAAAACGGTTGGCTTCAATTTGCAGAATATCGCCACCAAAACTCGTGTAGGCAAGACCTGTTACCGTTCCGATCTGGTCTTTCTTTTCTTTATGGCCATAGTCTACTTTTTCATTGCCTAACCATTCATGGATCAATTTCTTGGATAAGCGAATGGATTTCTTGTTGTCTTTTAAGATAGCTAAAACCGTCTTTCGACAAATGGTTGCGATCGTTCGTTCTAACTGTCGAACACCAGCTTCTCTGGTATAATACCGGATCAAATACAGCAACAAATCATCCGATATTTTTAATTGACTGGATTGTAGGCCATTTTCTTTTAATTGTTTTGGCAATAAATGTTCCTTAGCAATATGGATCTTTTCCACATCGGTATAACTGGATAATTGAATGATTTCCAATCGATCTCGTAAAGCCGGTGGAATATTTTCTAAGTAGTTGGCCGTCGCAATAAATAAGACTTTGCTTAGATCATACGGTTCTTCAATGTAATGATCGGAAAAGAAGGAGTTTTGTTCGGGATCCAATACTTCCAACATAGCTGAGGAAGGATCGCCCTTATAGTCACTGGCCATCTTATCAATTTCATCGATCAAGAAGACGGGATTCACAACGCCGGCTTTTTTCATTCCTTGAATGATCCGTCCTGGCATTGCCCCTAGATAGGTACGACGATGCCCACGAATTTCGGCTTCGTCACGTACACCACCCAAAGAAATCTTCACAAATTTACGATCCAAAGCACGAGCTACACTGCGGGCCAAGGATGTCTTACCAACCCCAGGAGGACCAACCAAACAAAGGATTGGTGCTTTCAAAGAATTGGTCATTTGTTTGACTGCTAAATATTCCAAGATCCGCTCTTTGACTTTTTCCAGGCCATAGTGATCGGCATCAAGCGTAGCCTGGGCTTGATTGAGATCTTGATTGTCTTGGGTTTCTTGCCACCAAGGCAGATCCATCAACCAATCCACATAGGTCTTGATAACGCCGGTTTCACCACTGGCCATCGGTAAGATCTCATAACGAGACAATTCTTCTTTGACTTTCTTTTTGATATTTTCAGGATAGGGATTTTCTTCGAGACGTTTACGAATTTGTTCCGCATCCTTATCTTGTTCAACGACATCGCCTAATTCTTCTTTGATGGCATTCAACTTTTCACGTAAGTAATAATCTTTTTGTCCTTGATCAATTCGTTGTTTGACCGTATCATTGATCTTTTTCTCAACTTCGCCCATCTTCTTTTCTTTTTCAATATCGGCCAACAACATCTCTAAACGATCATTGGCGCCTAATGTTTCTAGATAGGCTTGTTTACGATCCAAAGAAATAGGTAAGGCCGTTACGGCTTTATCGCTCAATCCTTCTGGACCTACGCCTTTGGACAGCTCGATCATCATATCCTTGGACATGAATTTATCCGCACCCGTAAAATGATCATAGGCATCTACGATCATACGCATCAAAGCTTGCTCTTCAGTTTCATCTTGACGATAGGTCACCAATTCTTCTACCACAGCCATATCGCTGGTATCGCCTTGGATCCATTCATTCAAGCGAACGCGTTTCAATCCTCTAAACTTGACACGAATAAAATTTTCAAAACGACGAACATGGCGAACTTCACAAAGGGTTCCCACATGATAAATATCATCTAAACCTGGTTCATCCGTTGTTATGTCTTTTTGCGAAACCAATACGATGTGGTTTTCGAAATTATTTTGGGCATTATCAACAGCTTGTAGGGATGGTTCACGCCCTACATCAATCACAATATCTTGATCCGGAAAAACAACAACCCCACGTGTACAAACTAAAGGAAATGTTTCTGTCATCGGAATTCCTCCTTATTTCTAGATTCTAAAAAAGACGCTAAGCGCCTTTTTATATCATATGTATTTTACTACTTAACGGAAGTCTTAATCAATTCTAATGCTTTCTGTTGAGCTAGATCTGCACGAACTTGATAAGCTGGAAGCAATTGTTTGATCTGATTGACATCCATTTTGTACAACTCAGACATCTCATTGTATTCTTTATCGACATCTTCTTGAGAAACTTCAATATTTTCAGCTTTAACGATGGCTTGTAAAACCAAAGAATTCTTGACACGATCCGTTGCTTCTGGACGCATCTGTGCTTTCATATCTTCTTCGGTTTGACCTGTTGCTTGATAATATTGTTCAACGGTAAATCCAGACTGTTGCATACGTTGTACAAATTGTTGATATTCATTATCTACTTCATTTTCGATCATCACAGCAGGAATATCAACCGTTGCATTATCACTAGCTGCCTTGATCACTTCCGAAGTGAATTTATCTTCTGCTTGGCGTTCACGCTCTTTTGTAAGGTCTTCTTTTGTGACTTCCTTAAATTTTTCTACGGTTTCTACCCCATCGCGTTTTAATTGTTTAATCAAGTCATCATTTACTTCTGGACGTTCTTTATATTTAATATCATGAACAGTTACTGTGAATACAGCATCTTGTCCAGCAAGATCTTTGGCTTGATAATCTTCTGGGAATGTCACATTGACATCTTTTACTTCACCCGATTTCACACCGATCAATTGATCTTCAAAACCAGGGATGAAAGATTGCGAACCCAATTCCAATGGATAATTTTCACCAGAACCACCTTCGAAAGCTTCTCCGTCTTTTTTACCAACAAAGTCAATGATGACTTGGTCGCCTTCTACAGCGGCTTCTCCTTCTTCACGCAATACCCAATCGGCATAACGATCTTGTACACGTTCCAATTCTTTATCTACATCTTCATCAGTTACTTCTACTTCATCTTTATGAATATCTAATCCTTTATAGTCTCCCAAAGTCACTTCCGGTTCAACTACACAATGGAATTCTAAAGTAACCGATTCATCTGTTGCATCTTTATAATCCAAAGTAGGACGAGCGACCAATTCTAAGTTTTGTTCTTTGACAGCTTGGGCTAAAACCGTATTGGCGATATTTTCAACAGCTTGTTCATAAATGGCTTCTTTAGAAATTTGTTTCTTTAATAAAGCTTCTGGAACTTGTCCAGGACGGAAACCTTTCATCGTGATATTTTTCTTAAAATATTGAAATGCATGTTTTTGGGCTTTTGTCCAAACATCACCATCCACAACAACTTCCAAAACACCTTCTGAATGTTCTTTCAATGTCCAACTACTTTTCATTTTGTTCTCCTCGACTTTCAATCATCAGCGGTATATCCGCTATCTCACCCAACTGATTTTGGGTAACAAACAACTTAAATTCATCGGATTGTCCAAATGCTTCTGCAACCAAACGCACAATTGCTTTCGCAATGGGTTTGGCATCACGATTCATAAAATCAAATGGCCGGTTTTCTAACATTTCTTGTTCTAAAAGACGTGTACAAAATTGATAGAAAGTCGGATTATCATTCGCAAACCAATCGGTAAACAATTGATTGATCTGCAAAAGGGTTTGATCGTCTTCCTTTGGAATGATCAAACTCGGCACAAAAGTCAGTCCCAATCCAGATCGTTTCATTGTATAGGGTGTATCAATCTTTTGAGCCATCAAATGCTCGATCAATTCTCCCTTGATTTCATTCAGCAGGACATCGGAATCCAATAAGAGTTGCACTTCGTCATGCATCGTGCGAAGATTCATGTCAGCCATCATCGCCACGGCTGCTTCTTGTTGCTCCATATTGCCATGAATCAAGATCTCGATTTCATGATGAGGAACCGGCTTGTCAATATGTGCCAAACAGTCCTCCTTGTAGGCTTCTAATACATCCAATTCAGGTTGTGGAACATAGGGCAAATCCAATTCAGCTTGTACTTTATCCAAAGCTAAATCATATTTTTCCTGTCCCATTAATTCATGAATTTCTTGTATAAGTGCTTGATAATATAGATTCACCAAATCCTCCTAGCGAAACATATTAATTTTATCATACTGTCTTTTAAGAATCAATACGATGAAACCGTGCAACTAAATGTAATGGGCCCAAAGAATGATGACGAATAAAATCATGTTTTCGACCAATCTGATCATACCAGCCATCGAATATATATCCCTTTTTCTTTGCGGGCTTAATCAAGATCGTTGGATCATCAAAACAATAATGATCCGGATTGCTTCGAGCTGAATATCCCCCCTGTGTATCATAAGTGATAGGATATTCATTTTTTGTCATTTTCGCATATAACGTGCACGAATGATTGATGCCCTGACTTAGATGGAAAGGAAATAAAAATTGCTCATCCCAATACCAGCCTTCAAAGGTATAGCCACTGCGCTTGGCAATGGGTAATGAATGAATATATCCATCTTGTGCGACTTCGATGGGATCGATGGGCCGAGCACCAAATGTTTCAAACGAAACCACACAAGGATCAACAAAATGCGCTTCGATCGTGACCGAACCCTGTGGTCTTGCTGGTACAACATCTGTAGGTTGTCCTTCATAGGTCCATCCAACAAACACTTGATCTTTCTTTTGTGGTGGATACAACACATAAGCAGGCGATTCACAACTTGTATATCGTGGATTCAGTCGTGAATTCATACCACCATTCATTTTATACTGTATCGGGTACCAAACTGGTGCCCATTTGGGATAGAGGATCGTGACCTTTGATAATTCCGCCGCCGGATTGATCTGCTTCGTACATTCGGGGTCAACATACCATCCCACAAATTGATATCCTTCTTTTTTCATACCCGATTCCCCATTGATATTCTATAATAGATTTGTTATAATAAGTTAGCTGTCTTGGTAGCTCAGTTGGATAGAGCAATCGCCTTCTAAGCGATCGGTCGGGGGTTCGAATCCCTCCCAGGACGCCACCTAGACTTGATGACCTTCACAGAAGGTCTTTTTTTTATAAATTTCATTGATATCCAATATCAAATACTTCTAGTTCCTCTTTGTATCTTTTCTCGATACGATACTATCGAGGTGATACACATGACATTTCAATTTAACGTTACAAAGGAAGTCTTGGATCTTGGTGTCAAAGTAAAAGCCGTTGTCATAGAAGGGATCGATAATACCTCCCTTTCTTCGGATTATCTTGCTTATCGAAAAGAAGCTATCCAACAACTTCAACAAAAATATGAAGGCATCAATGCCAAACAAGAAGCCATTGTACAAGGCTTTTATACCTTACATGATCAGGTAGGGGTTCGTCGTCGCAAGAATCCCCCGGCATCGGAAACTTTGATCAAATTGCTGCAAAAGCGCAACGATCTTCCTTCCATCAATAAATTGGTGGATATCTACAATATCATTTCTACCGATACGGAATTAGCATTGGGAGCTCATGATATCGATAAAATCGATGGCAACGTCACATTACGACTACAAGATGGGAGTGAACGATTTGTTCCCCTTGGTTTGGATGAACCACAACCTGTCAAGGCTGGTGAATACAGCTATATTGATGATGCCAATGAAATCATTTGTCACTTAGAGATTCGTCAAGTCAATAAAACATTGGTCGATGAACATTCCAAAAATATTTATTTCATTATCCAAGGCAATGAAGTTACTTCCGATGCTTTATTGGAAACGACGGCGCAAAAGCTCATTGATCGTGTGACTCAATTTTGTGGTGGCCAAGGCCAGATCATTTATTGATCCAAAAAAACAATTTGGGCCGAAATGGTCGTATCCACATCCAAGATGGCATAGCTTGGTGGATTGCCATCACGAGACATCCAGACAGAACCGGGATTTAATAAAAAGATCCCGGCTTTTTTTTCGATATGACTGCGATGGGTATGACCGTAACATACGATGTCACAAGCATGTCCTTTCGCTAAACGAACGAGCTCCTCTTCTCGATGAAAAAAAGAACAACGATGGGAATGTTCCATCAATAGACGATGAGTCCCAACAGAAAGAATCCGACGCGTAGGAAATTCACCCCAGAAATCATTATTTCCTAACACAAATAACCAGTTCGGATAATTTCGTGGATCTTCACATAGATCACCACAATGCAGAAATAAACTCGCTTCTGGGTGTTGATCATAAATCGTATCTAGAATTTCATTACTTCCATGTGAATCACTAGCGACAATGATACGCATCGTTACCTCCTACTCCTGATATTCTTCAAAATCCATTTTTTCCATGGATACATGATTTTTCCACATTTTGTTGGCCGCTTTTCTGCCAACATAACGCAATACAAAAGGTTGATAAGCCATATTGGTCTCATTTTGTTTCTCTTTTGGATAGCGAATCACAAAACCATACCGATACGCATTTTCCTCCAACCACACAATTTGATTTTGTTGACTTTGGGATAAGGATTTGATGGCATTTTCATAATTGTATGTGCCATCATCATTCTGATTGGCTTGACAGGCATCGATCCAAACCGTTGGATCGATCAATTGAATGGTATATCCCAGCTGCGCTTCATTTTGTCCAGCTGGCAATTGAAAACGATTGAGTACCGTCTCTCCATATTGATTTTCCAAGGCAATATAGGATTCATTGATTGTATCATACGATTGATACCCCGATATAGCACTTAAGCTTTCCCCATTCCACATAGCTTTATAGGCTTCTTGCATCTCGTTCCAATCATCGAGCACATCGGCTTGGATCTGGATGGAATCTTGGGAAACCAAATTGGATGGTTGATAACGATAAACCGATGTCTTGGAATCCAAGATCAAATATTTATCGGTAGGATCGGATGCTAGGGTCAATTTTTTTGTCGTGGTGGCATCATTTTCATAAAAAGTAGTCAGATCCGCATAGGTATAATAGGTCAATAGATCCACTAATTCACTGGATGTAAAATAGTTGGAATACTTATTCACAAAGTTAACGATGTACGCATCCGATTCTTTTTGCGTTTTTTTAGCCAAGTGATATTCATTCGCTAAACGAATATTAAAGCCTGGGATCTTGATAAAATCCATAAAAACGGAAGGTCGGATTTGTTGGGAAATGATATAATCAATATCCCGTGCATCCATATATTCTAAGATCGTTTCCCGATTCTTTTCGGTCGCATACGGATAGCGCGCCAAAGGATCATACGATTCATTCAATCGATAGAAGCAAGTTCCGGTTAAGATAGCACATAAAACCAACAATAGAATACGTGCCAAAAGTACGTTTCGTTCCAATATTCAATACCTCGCAAGCATTATATCATACTTCATGTAACCTATCATATAAGCTTTGTGCGACCCCTTTTGGCACCACTTGCGCCAATTCATCGATGCTGGCTTCTTTCATTTTTTTCATGCTTTTGAATGCCCTCATCAAAGCCTTTTTCCTGGCCGGTCCAATCCCTTCTACCGTATCTAAGATGGATTTGGTCATGGATTGATTGCGCAGTTTCCGATGATACGAAATCGCAAATCGATGCACTTCATCTTGCATTCTTGTCAATAAAAAAAACAAACTGGATTCTTTTTGTAGAGGAATCTCTTCCAACTGATCATTCATTAAAGCTCGGGTATTGTGTTTGTCATCTTTGACCAATCCAGCAATTCGTAAATCTAGATCCAATGCATCCCGAATTTCTTTGGCTGCTTCAATTTGTTGGGCTCCCCCATCCACCAGTAAGAGATCTGGCATAGGTTTTTGTTCTTTCAACAATCGCACATATCGGCGATAAATCACTTCTTTCATACTATCCAGATCCGATCGATAGGTATCCAAATGATAGTGACGATATTGATTTTTATCGGGCTTACCATCCACAAATACAACCAAACCACTGACATTAAAAGTTCCTGATAAATGACTATTATCAAACAATTCAACCGTATGGATCGGTGCATGGAAAATGGCCGATAATTGGGCATTGGCCTGATCCAATTCCTTTTGTTTACGAAAAACCAGTTCAAATTTTTGTTCATGGGCTGTTTTAGCATTCTTACAAACCAGATCCACCAAGGTCTTTTTATCCCCGCGCTGTGGAATATATACATGAACACCTAACGTATCTTCTAATATATCGGTTGGCGTGCCTTCTGGCACTAATATTTCTTTGGGAATCAAATTATTTTGGTAATACTGCAAGATAAAGCTCACAAACGCATCCATCGTCTCTTCGTAGATGGGCATGACCGTAAAATTCCGTCCCAACAGCTTACCATCCCGAATAAAGAATCCTTGTAACGAAATATACCCTTTATCTTCATACCATCCAAATACATCTCGATCTTTGCGATCTTTAAAATCAATGATCTGTTTTTCCATGACATGATGAATGGAAGCAATCATATCCCGATATTCTTGGGCCTTTTCAAATTGTAAATTTTCACTGGCCACCATCATTTTGTCTTGGAGTTGTTTTATGATGGCATCCGCATCCCCTTTTAGGAACGCACTGATTTCTTTTCGATACGTAGCCATTTGTTCTTTATCCACTTCATGGATACAAGGACCCAGACATTGATGCATATGATAATACAAACAAGCCTGTTTAGGAAGGGTACGACATTTACGAATGGGCCAAAGGGTATTGATCAGCTTCACGATTTCATTGGCAGCCCCACTGCTCGGATACGGACCAAAATAGGTGTCTTTTTTGGAAGTCACACGCCGGCTTAAACGAACAGCAAAATAATCATCATGCGTCATCACGATATATGGATAGCTTTTATCATCCATCAACAAAATATTGTAAGGAGGATGATGTTTCTTGATCAAGTTGATTTCCAACAAAAGCGATTCTTTTTCCGAATCCGTCACAATAAATTCAAAATCACGAATGTGACTGACCAATCGCGTTGTTTTTTCATTATGGACCCCATGAAAATACGAACGCACTCGATTTTTCAATACCTTGGCTTTCCCCACATATAAGATCTCGCCGTTTTCATCTTTCATGATGTAACAACCCGGCTGATCCGGCAACAAAGCCAATTTATCTTGTAGATTTTGAGAAATAGCCATACGCATTCCCTTCCTTATTTCAATAATACGATCGTTGCTCCCAATCCACCTTCATTTGGACCAGCGGCCGTTTTTGATTTTACCACGGGATTTTTATCCAAATCATCCCACACAGCCGCACGCAACCGTCCGGTACCCATGCCATGGATGATACGCACTTGTTTGACATGATGAACGATGGCTTGATCCAAATAGCGATCCAATGCTTCAATGCCTTCTTCAACATGCATGCCAATCAAATTCAATTCCAACGGAAACCGATGAAAGCTGGGATCCACATGGGTCTTGCGTACGACCGGTTTGACTTGTGGTTTATGGATCTTGGTCAGCCGATTCAATTTCACCTTCATACGCATCCCATTGGTTTCGATTGTTGCTTCTTTCTTGCGAATATCAATAATGGTACCATGCGATTGTAACCCTTTGATTTGTACATAATCGCCCACTTGCAACGATTCGGCTACAGCCTCCTCTTCTTGCGGGATTTGATCCATCACATGCAATTGATGCAACAAGGCCGTTTGTTCATGCAACTTTCCTTGTTTCTGCTGCTGCAACGCACGAATGATGGCTTGTGCTTGATCTTGTTTCTTTTCCAACATTTCATGCAACTGCTCTTGATACGTACGATCCAGATCTGTTTTTTTTCGTTGCCATTGTTGCCTTTCTTTTTCGGCCTTTCGTTGCAGATCATGGGCATTTTCAATCAAAGCATCAAAACGATCTTCTTTGGCTTGAACTTCATTTTGCATCTTTTCTAAACGAGCTAACTCTTGATCCACTTTCTGCATATGGGTTTGTTTCCATTGATTGGCCGAGGCCAAAATTTGCGGGTCCAGATGATATTGAGCCGCAATCGAAAAGGCATACGAAGAACCCGAAATGCCTTCCAGATAGCGATAGGTAGGTTGAAGGGTCTCTTGATCAAATTCCACACTGGAAACTAAGATAGAATCATTGGTCTTGCCATAGGCTTTCACTTCATTGAAATGGGTACTCGTAATGATCGTGGTTTGTTTCTGGATCAAATAATCTAAGATGGCAACCGCTAAACTAGCCCCTTCCAAAGGATCCGTACCATTTCCAAGTTCATCGATCAATACAAACGTGCGATCATCGGCTTGTGCACAAATAGTGGCTAATTTTGAAATATGGGAGGAAAACGTAGATAAATTCTGTTCAATCGATTGGTGATCACCAATATCAAACCACAATGACGTATAATAGGGGACGATGGCACGATGACAAATTACCGGAAAACCAGCATGTGCCAAAGTCACAAACAAACCAATGGTCTTTAAGGTGACGGTCTTTCCTCCCATATTTGGCCCAGAAATCATTAAACAATATTGATTTTTGGAACACGAATACGTATTGGCCACCACTTTTTTGGGATCGATCAAAGGATGTCGTGCTTGTTCCAATAAAAAAGCATGATCTCGCGTTTGGATCATGGGCACACATCCATCCTTTTGATATGCCCACATTCCTTTCGCAAAAGCGACATCCAATACCGTCATCGTTTCCAGATTCGACAAAAGAAGGATCGCTTTTTTCGCTACTTGTTGACTCAATTCTCGGCAGATCCGTTCTTTTTCTTGTTCAATCTTTCCTTCGAGATCTTGAATCTGATTATTGGCTGCAACAAACGCTTGAGGTTCCACATAAAAAGCCAAACCACTTTGCGACTGGCCATGGACCATGCCCCCAAAATAGTTTTTGTCCTGTGCTTTGACCAAAACCGACAAGCGATTGCCAATGGTCGTTGTGGTCGTATCCATCAAATGCTCTTTATGGGCTTTGATAAAAGCTTTTGCACTGGCCTGCAAAGCCAAGCGAGCCCCCGTCAAGGCACGATGTAAACCAGCCAATTTCGGGGTCGCATCCAATTTGATCGATCCGGTTCGATCAATTTTTCGATCAATGGCTTTCATTAACGGTATACAGGGATCCATCGTATTGGCTAATTCCATGCATCGTGACGCATCGGTATTGCGCAATGTATTTTGGACATTTCGACAAGTTCCCAAAAAGATCGCGATATCACTCAGATCATGTCCGGAAAGGACCATTTGTTTAGTGGCTTGCTGGATATAGGGTTGGATATCTTTACAACCACCAAATTCTACGACGACCCCTTGTTGATGGATCTTTATAGTTTCTTTGACCAAATCCAATTTCCATTGTATTTCATGCAGATTGGTCAAGGGTATACTTGCCAAAATATCTTGTTGCGAACAAGAAAAAGAAGCAAAATGAGAAATTTGCTTCAATACGGTTTGCCAGTCAATGGCGTGGTCAAATTCATCGTAGGTTGTTGACATGGTCAGTCACCTCTTCTTTCCATTGGTTCACAGTATGGATCACAACACTGTGTTGCACATAGGTATCGCCATTTTCCACAAATGGCAATTGACAAAACGCCGTCCATAGGAAAAAGATGCATCCAACTTCCACAAATCCAATGCCTAAACCGGCCATATGATTGATCAAAGAAAGGGCACTCTTTTTTCTTTTGGGGCGTGAGGCATCGACAAGAAACAGAAACAAACGTAAAAAAATACGAATGCCAAGGATCAAAAGCACAAACCATACCAACTTATTCAATGGATCATCAATCAAACTGGATAGATGAACCAGTGGATAGGCTTGGCTTAGATCATCATAGAACCACCAAGCGCCTACAAATGAAAGGATGGTTGCCATAAGATCAAAAAGTTGGCGCAGAAAGCCTTTATGAAAGGCGCGCAATAAAATGAAAAAACTGATCAATACGAGCACAAAGTCGTAGATTACAAAATAGTTCGATTGAAGTATCATGTCTCATTCTACCATATTTTATGATAAAATGTAGCCATGAATACTCTGACAAAAAAAATGTCGAAAGCAGAAATCTTCGACTTAAAAAATCGTGTGGCTGATCAAATTCAAAAAGAAAGTCATCCGGCCTATACGTTTTATCAAATTAAATTGCGTGAATGTACCATTACGGCTTATACATCTGGTAAAGTCGTTTTCCAGGGAAAAAATTTAGATTGGTTGGTTCCCGATACTAAAGAACAAACCGATGTTTATCCACAAGCTGGCAGTGATGAAGTCGGTACCGGTGATTATTTTGGACCGGTCGTCGTAAGTGCAACCATTGTTGAAAAAGCGCAAGTCGATGTATTGCGTTCGTTGGGCATTCAAGATTCCAAACAGATCAATGATGAAAAGATTCGTCAACTGGCACCAGAAATCAAAAAATTATGTCCCTATACGATCTTGGTCGTATCCAATGACAAATACAATCAAGTGCATCAAACGCATAATATGGTCGATATCAAGTGTTTATTACACAATCAAGCCTATCTCAACCTCCATCAAAAAGGCTATGTCCTGCCCTCCTTTTTGATCATTGATCAATTTGTCCAAAAAAAGTCTTACTACAAATACCTTCAAGATCAGCCGGAAGTCATTCCGAATATCCATTTTGAGACCAAAGCCGAAAACAAATACCTATCCGTTGCGTGTGGAAGCATCTTGGCACGAAATGCCTTCTTAGAAGCATGGGATGCCATGGAAGCCAAGTATCAATTTCACTTTGAAAAAGGCGCTGGCAAACAAGTGGATCTTTGTGCACAACATTTTGTCGATCAATTTGGTCCATCTGAATTATGTCATGTTGCGAAGTTGCATTTTGCGAATACAAAAAAAATCAAATAAGCGGCCGTTATTGGCCGCTATTTTCATCTTTCAGGATCTGTACATCCACTTTTGTCTGATACGTTAAATGCACCAACTCTACACCGGCATCGCGAAACATCTTCTTGCTGGCGATATTTTCTTCCGTTCCTTTATATTTATCACTTTCATAGACCACGCAACGAATGCCCGATTGAATGATGGCTTTGGCACATTCATTACATGGAAAGAGCGAAACATAAATGGTACAACCTTTCAGATCTTGGATACTATTTAAGATAGCATTCAATTCGGCATGTACGACATAGGGATATTTGGTTTCTAAAAAAGAACCCTCTCGTTGCCAGGGAAATACATCATCATCACAACCGCGGGGAAAGCCATTATAGCCCAGGCCAACCACGCGTTTATCGGCATTCACGATGCAAGCCCCCACTTGGGTATTCGGATCTTTCGAACGCATGGCACTTAAATGCGCAACACTCATAAAATATTCATCCCATGTCAAAACATTGTTTCGTTTCATATTGTCCTTCCGTTTCTATTTGTCGATGCCAATCAAGCGGATTGCTTTATATACTCTTTCCCAATTCCAACGCATTTAATATTCTTTCAAACGTTGGGTCCAAGGGAGCTTCAAAATGCATTCGTTTTTGCGTGGTGGGATGGATAAATTCCAAAGCACAGGCATGCAGTAATTGGCCATTGGCCGAAATGGTCTTGCGATATCCATATTTGGGATCGCCCGCAATGGGATGTCCAATATATGCCATATGTACACGAATCTGATGCGTTCGTCCCGTTTCCAATTGACAACGAATATATGCATAGTCCTTAAAATTTTCGATTACTTGAAAATGCGTGATGGCCGGTTTGGAATTTTTTTCCGTTACCGCCATTTTTTGACGATCTTTAGGATCCCGTCCTATCGGCGCATTGATCGTTCCATAACTGTGATCAAATGGATGATGAACAATGGCTACATATTCCCGATGACAGGTCTTATCGGTCAATTGTTGGGATAAAGCCATATGGGCTTGATCGTTTTTGGCCACCACCAAAAGCCCCGATGTATCTTTATCGATTCGATGCACGATGCCTGGGCGCAAGATGCCATTGATTCCTGATAGATCATCACAATGATCCATTAATCCATTCACCAATGTATGATCCATATGTCCAGGAGCTGGATGGACCACCAGTCCCTTTGGTTTGTTGATGACCAATACATCATGATCTTCATAAATGATGTCCAGATCCATCTTTTCTGGTTGGACATCCAAAGGCTGATCATCGGGAATTTCAATGACAACACGATCATTCACCTTACACGTATAGCTTCCTTTTTCCTGCTTGCCATTGACATGGATCTTATTTTGATCAATCAATTCCTTGACGCGTGATCGCGAAAGCGCACAATACGTAGAAATGATCTTATCCAAACGGCCACCTGCCATTTCACTGGAAATTGTCATGATTTTGTTTTCCATTGAGATTTCACCTTCCAATCATCGTAGAAAAGAATGATCACCAAAGCCGCAAAGCCAACGGTAATACAAATATCGGCCACATTAAATACGGGAAATGGCTGTCCAAAAATTAAAAAAGAGAAAAAATCACGCACATAGCCCAGTTTGAATCGATCGATAAAGTTGCCAATGGTCCCTGCAACCACAAAGGATAAACAAAGTTGGGTGCGTAAATCGTTGTCACAATGAAAATAAAAATAAATCATCACGCCCAAGGCAACCAGGGTGATGGCACCAAAAAACCATATGCCAAAGCCTTCAAAAATGGAGAATCCAGCACCAGTATTTTGAATATACGTCAAGTAAAAGAAACGATGAATGACTTCAATGGATTGTCCTAATGGAATAGTATGGACAATGGCACTTTTGGTCCATTGATCAAAACCGATCATCACAAATAGAATACAAACACTTAATAATAAAGAACTTTTTTTTGGTTTCATACGCTTAAAACATTTTATTTCTTCGATGCAATACTAACATTTTCACAAAGAGCCAGAAGCTCATCAGGATGGCCACCACAAAGCCAAAAAAGCCCAACGCCGGAATGCCTAAGATTTCGGGTTTCATATTGGTCATACATAATAGACTGGATCCTAATAAGAGGGCTGAAATCAAGATACAAACAATCAAACGATTGACCATTCGATCCAATTTAGCGATGGGCTGATTCGAGCCCAATAAATTCAGATTCATCTTTAATTGACCTCTTTCCAGCATCTTTAATACATCGCTGGTCTGCCCCGGAATATGTAAGGTTTTTTCATAAGCCCGTACATTATCCCGCATCCATTGTTTGAAATCATGTTTCAAATGAAATTGGCGCATCGTGGCTTTATGATTGGCTGCAATCTGCAACATATTCGTATTGGGATCGAGATCTTCCAAGGTGGCTTCCATGACGGTCATCGAACGAGCCAACATAGAGACTCCTTTTGGCAATTGAATGCCATAATTATGGCAAATCGCAAAAACGTCTTGGATCATTTTGGCGACATCGATTTGCGAAAACGGCATATTGATGTATTGATTCATAAATTCTTCAATTTCAACCATGAATTTCGCATAGTCAATTTCTTTTTTGGGCTTTCCTAGAGCTAAGATATCATCCACGACACTCATGGTATCTCGCATCGCAATGGCTTGGACCGCATCCTTCATGATTTCTCGCTCCCGTGAATCCAGGATCCCCATCATCCCAAAATCGATCCATACGATCACATCATCTCGCACCCGAATATTACCAGAATGTGGATCCGCATGAAAAAAACCATTCTCAATAATTTGGGAAATGTAGTTATAGGCCAATTTTTTCGCTAGATCGGTCCGATCGTAGCCATGATCATCCAATTGAGCGGATTGATTCACATCGATCCCATCAATATATTCCATGACCAAAACATAGCGGGACGTATATTGATCATAAATGACGGGTGCATCAATATATTTCACATCGGCATAGATTTCCTTAAAACGCTTGGCAAAGCGAGCCTCAATGGTAAAATCCATTTCTTGTTGGGAAGTGGTCCAAAATTCATCCAAGACCATATCCAGGTCAACAACGGAACTCACAATATCGGATAAATTCAAAAACCGAGCGGCTTTGCGAACCAATTTGATATCGCGTTCCATGATTTGATAGATATTGGGACGTTGAATCTTGACGACCACATGCTCTCCATTGGCTAGTTTAGCAGCATGAACTTGAGCAATCGAAGCCGAACCCAACGGATCTTCATCAAAATAAGGAAACAGCGAATGCCAATTCGGACCAAATGCACGGGTCAAGACGCTGTCTACATCACTCATTGGCATGGGACGTACATTCGATCTTAATTTTTCCAATTCCTTACAATATCGTTGTGAAAACATATCTTGTCGTGTCGACATGATTTGTCCGATCTTCACAAATGTAGGTCCTAGATCTTCCAAGATCTCACGAAATTTTACAGGATCCATTCCTTGTTGAATTTTATGTTTGCGTAAAATCGAAAGGATCTCTATAAAACGAGCTCCACTTGCTTTTGTTTTTGCCATGCTTTTATTTTATCACACTATAGATAAATGAAAAGGTCCGTCAATACGGACCTAGTCAGTAAATTTATCATAAAATTCCATGCTCTCCAATACGGAAGTATCCGCAATTGGATTATCATCCAATCGTAAGGCTTCCAAGAGTTGAAGATCTTTTAATGGGGTCACATCTGTGATATAGTTGCCTTTCAAGGTTAAGGAACGCAAAAATTGCAGATGTGATAAGGGCGTCAAATCACTGATGGCATTGTGATCCAAGCGCAAATAAGAAATAAATGGACATTTTTCTAATGGGCTCAGATCCGTAATGATATTGTTGTAGAGATCAACATTACATAAATTTTCCAAATTGCTCAATACGCGAATATCTTTGACATCATTATCCTCCAAAGACAAGATACCTAATAACTTCATTTGTTTCAGACAACTGATATCTTTTACACTATTTCGAGCCAAGTTCAGATCCACCATATCTTTGCATCCCTTTAATACATCAATATTGCGAATATGATTGGTATACAAATCCAAATGAACCAACTTTTTGGCATTCTTCAAGAAATCAATATTGTAGATCTGACAGAAACGAGCCGAAAAAGACTCTAAATTCTTTACATTCGTAAATTCATCCAAGTGTGTCAAAGCATTCATGGAAACATTCACCATACGTAAACTAGGAAAGCCATTCAACAAACGCATATCGGTAAATCCGGTTTGTTCCATATAGATTTCTTCAATATAGTGTAATTTTTTTAAGAAATCAAAGCTCTTTGGATGATTATAGGAAAGATTTAAGACCTTTAGTCTTGGAAACTTCGATAATATATCGTATTCGGTCAAATAAGGACAGTTGGATACATCCAATTTGGTCAGATTGGTCATCGACAACAAGGGTGAAAGATCAGACATCAAATTGGTTGAAAGGTCCAATTCTTCGATATGGGATAGATACGTCAGATCCTCCACATCAAATAAACGCATTCTTGCCATCTTCAATTTCTTTAAATGCTTCAAAGTACCTAAGATGGCATAGCTAAATGGACCATTTTCGGTATTGATATTGACCGTTTCCAGTTTTCGACAATGCTCGATATATTCAATACTGTCGATCTTTGAACGCTCCAAGTTCAAGTATTCCAGATCGATCATAGCGGCAATGCTGGAAACATCCATCGTATACAAATTATTACGAGAAATATCCAATCGTTTCAATTGTCGGAATCCATGCAACGCTTGAATATCACGCAATTGATTGATCGATACATTCAAGTCTTCCAGATTGCGAAGATCCTTGATGGGTTCTAATGTTTCTAACTTATTATTGGATGCATTTAAGCGTTCTAGATTTTCCGCATATTCCAAACCATCCAAACATTCAATTTCTTTTCCAGGAACTTGTAAATTGATAAGTTCTTTCATCTTTTCTGGGGTAATTTCGTCTTCTTTAATGCGCAAGGCTGAAGCAACAGCGGCACGCAAGGCGTCATCTTTGATCAACATGAGATAACCTCCTAACTTCACTAGTTTCATTATAACAAACAAAACCTATGGAAAGTACAAAATTTAATTAAAAAAAGCATAGATCTTCATCTATGCCTAAGGATTACTTTTCAACGACTTGGCGACCGTGATATTCTCCACAAGAACACATCTTGTGAGCCAATTTGTATTCGCCACAGTTCGGGCAACGAACCAATGTTGGTGGCACTAATTTATAGTGACTTCTACGTTTTCCCTTACGTGTTTTAGATCCTCGTCTTTGTTGAACTGCCATGCTCGCACCTCCTAGTCATCATCATCCAGTTTGAATTCACTTAACTTTGCCCATCGTGGATCGATCGTATCTTCATCTTCTATCGGATCTTGATCAGAAAGCAATTGCCAGCCATCCCCTTTGGGATATTGGTCACGTGGCAATCGACTCACGCTGATTGGTGCCTCTAACAACACCGTTTCAAATATTTCCGGATTAAGATCAATGAAGTCATGTTTTACAACAATGATCTCATCATCGGCATCCTCATCCAATTGATCGAGTCGAACAAATGAGTAGGTTGATTGCGACGTCGTGTCAAATGTCACTTCGATATCCTCTGAAGTAATCGAATCACAAACGATCATCACACCGTCCATGTCCAAATCAGAGAAAACCAGTGCGTTTCCGTCAAACTGTAAAGTGCCCGTAACATGCACTTCAGGAATGGACTTGACTTGAGTATGATGGAGTAGATCGTTTTCTTCCATAGCGAGATGTTCATCAATATGTATGATTCCATTTTCGGAATGCAAGAAGTCTGTTTTTGTAAATTTCACGATCTTCACCTCATGTCGCATTTGATATTATAGTAAAAGCACACAAGAATGTCAATAAAATATGTTAGACTATAAGTATGTCGATCTGTGGAATTATTGCTGAATACAATCCCTTTCATCAAGGGCACGCCTATCAGCTTGCTTATGCGAAAAAACATTTTGATACTCTTGTTATCCTTACTTCCATGTATTACAGCCAAAGAGGTCTGCCCTCTTTGCTCTTACCGGAAGATAAAGCACGACTGTGTTTGGAACATGGAGCGGACCTGGTGATTGGCCTGCCCGTCTGTTACACGGCACAAAGTGCCGCTTATTTTGCGAAATACAGTTTACAAGCCCTACACCAGATTCCCATCGATCATTTGTTGTTTGGTTCCGAATCCAATGACATCCATCATTTGGAAAAAACCTATGAATCGATTCAATCAAAACCAATCGATGCCTCTACCAGCATGAATCATAATCTTCAATTGGATATATTGCCCAATGATCAATTGGCCCTCTATTATGTGCACGAATGCAAAAAAAGGGGAATCCAACCGGTATCGATGCAAAGAGATACAAGCTATCCATCCGCTACGCAAACCCGTCTGGACTATTTTAGTGGAAAGCCAGTATTGTATGATACCTATTTTCAAACCCACCAACAATGGGAAAATTATTATCCCTATTTGAAAACATTCCTTCAATTGAGTCCACCCGAAACCTTAGAACAGTATTTTTTGGTCAATGAAGGCATTGAATATCGCTTAAAGAAAGCTGCCAAACAAGACACGTGGTCTGATTTTCTTGAAACTGCCATTTCCAAGACCTATTCCCGCTCACGGATCCAACGAACCTGTTTGATGATTTTGCTACAAATCACCAAAGATAAAATGAAAGATCACAATCGATTTGATCGACTGATCGTCTTGGGCTTCAATGAAAAAGGCCAACAACTATTGAAAGGCAAGGATTGTGCCACCAAATTCAAAGAAATGCAGGCATTTGATCAATTCATTGAAAATCAAACGCTTACTCTATATAACAGTGTGCAACCACGACCCATTCATAGAAAGGCGGTCCTGAAAAAATGATCCTACTTTTGCTATTGATCCTTGTATGTTTTTTCGTCTATGAATATTACTTTCCGCCCATTCCCAGACCCAAGGGCGTCTATCCCTATGCATTATTGTTAGGGTGTCCAACCCATGCAGATGGGAGTTTATGCACATCCGCAAAAAAACGTTGCCAAAGAGCCATTCAGGCCTATCAAGATCATCAATTTGAAACGTTGGTAATTACAGGTGGTGCCGTCAAAAATCAATATACCGAATCCATTGCGATGAAAAATTATATTCTTGCCCAATGTTCCATGCCGATCATCTGTGAGACCCGATCCAAGAATACTTGGGAAAATATGGTCTACTCCAAAGAAATCATCCAAAACCAGCCTGTATTGATCATTACCAGTGGAACGCATGCTCGTCGGGCTTGTGCCATTGCGAAGCAACACTTTCACCAATACAGTGCCATCTGGTATCCAGAACATCGACCCAAACATATTTTCAGAGAAATGGTTTCTCGGCTTTTATATATCAAGATCGAACTACAAAAGAGGTTGCCCTAAGACAACCTCTTTATTGTATGACACGAACCACATCACGAACCGAGCGAACTTTTTTCAAATTGGACATCAAATTTTGAAGATGGGCTGCATTTTTCACGCCCAAGGTCAATTTGGTCGTTGCAGTCAATCGATTGGTGTCGACACCTGAATCCACATGCCGTAAATTAACGTTACATTGTTGGATCACGGTCACAATATCACTCAATAGATAATTGCGATCATCGCTATAAATGATCAATTGCGCTTCGTATTGTTTCTCTTCCAGATCCTCTTCCCATTGCACCGGAATCAATCGCTTGGTTTCATGTGCCACATTCGGACAATCTTTGCGATGGACTTTCACACCATGTCCTTGTGAAATAAAGCCAACGATCTCATCTCCAGGAATCGGCTGACAACAATTGGCCAAGGAAACCGCAATCGTATCGATACCGGGTACGATCACGCCGGTTTCGGATTTTTTACGCATTGGATTTGGCTTGTTGTACAATTTGATGATATCATCATCTTCCATCGCTTTGGCCTTAGTCGTATCAATGCGATCCATGACCGATTGCATCGATACTCTCTTATTGGCCAAGCCAATGTAGAAATCATCCAACGTTTTATAGGATAAAGAACCAATGATCGTTTCCAATCGTTGGGGCTCAATGAGTTTTTCATCCAAATGCCGCCGCACGATCTCCTCTTTCAACATCTGTTCGCCCTGTTTGATCATTTCTTTCTGCTCTTCGCGATCTTTCTTTTGCAGGAAAGAACGAATCTTATTTCGAGCATGCGCACTCCGAACGATCTTGATCCAATCTGGCGATGGTCCCGGTGAATTCTTATTGGTGAGGATCTCAACGACATCGCCATTATTCAATCGTGTATTCAATGGAACGATGGCCCCATTGACTTTGGCTCCCACTGTTTTATGTCCAACATCGGTATGAATGCGATACGCAAAATCGACAGGACAAGAACCAGGCGGTAAGGTGATGACACGGCCTCTTGGTGTCAAGCAATAGACATTGGCTTCAAAGATGTCTTTTTGTAGAACGGACATATATTCTTTGGCATCTTCGCTCTCTTCATCGGTCATTTGGGAAAAATCCCGGAACCAGGCTAATGAGTCTTCAATATCTTTTTGGCGCGTCTGATGATTGAAATTGCTGTTTTCTTTGTATTTCCAATGAGCAGCGACACCACGTTCCGCAACTTCATCCATTTCTTCCGTACGAATTTGAACTTCAAAAATATTACCATGCGTAGGTTCAACGATCGTTGTATGCAAAGATTGATATAAGTTGGCTTTCGGCATCGCAATATAATCTTTGAATCGCCCTGGAATCGGCCGATAGGTTGCATGGATATAGCCCAATATTTCATAACAATGCGTTACCGTATCGGTAATGATCCGGATCGCATACAAATCCAAAATTTCTTCAAATCGCTTATTTTTGTTGACCATCTTTTTATAGATGGAATAAAAATGCTTGCTTCGACCAAAGATACGATATGGAATATGATATGAATCCAAGATCGTTTGGATATCATTGATCATCATTTGGACTTGTTCGTTACGTTCGGAAACCCGTGTTTGGACCAATTCTTTGATGTTCTCATATTCCCTTGGCTTTAGGTATTTAAAAGAAAGATCTTCCAATTCGCTCTTGATCTCATTCATACCCAAACGATGCGCAATAGGGGCATAAACACTCAAAGTTTCCTTAGAGATTCGTTGTTGCTTCTCGGGCTTCATATATTGAAGCGTCCGCATATTGTGCAAACGATCGGCCAATTTGATATAGATGACACGCACATCTTTGGCCATCGCAATAAACAATTTCCGATGATTGCTCGCTTGATAATCTTCTTCATCTTGGAACTTAATCTTACCAACCTTGGTAACCGCTTCCACCATTTCAGCTACTTCTTCACCAAATTTTTCTTTGATCGTATCGTATGTGACTGCATCACAATCTTCCACAGTATCATGCAGCAAGCCAGCTTCGATGGTTCGTGGCCCACAATGAATTTGCGCCAACGTATCCGCTACTTGAATGCAATGCGTAATATAAGGAGCCCCACTTTTGCGCCTTTGATCTTTATGGACGTCAAATGCAAAGGCATACGCCTCTTGGATCTTTTCTAAACTGTCCGGGTTATGGATATAAGTTTTCACATGTTCCATACATTCATCAAAAGAAACTTCTTTAAATTCACTCATGTCCATACCCTCTCTTTCTTCTTAACTATTTATTCGCCCGCATAATGAGCTAAGGAACAAACCGGAATATCCCCAATTTTTTCGCGACCATGAAGATCATCCAATTCAATCACAAAGCCACAACCAACAACTTGACCACCCATTTGTTCAACCAATTGAATCGCTGCTTGTGTCGTTCCTCCGGTGGCCAATAAATCATCGATCACAACGACTTTTTGTCCCGGTTTGATGGCATCGGTATGCATGCATAACTCATCTTCGCCATATTCTAGACCATATTTTACCGAAATCGCTTCGCGTGGTAATTTGCCTGGTTTGCGAATGGGGGCAAAACCCAAATTGCACTCTAAGGCAACGGGTACACCAAACAAAAAGCCTCGCGCTTCTGGTCCAATCACAAAATCCGCCTGGGTTTCTTTCACAAAATCCACGAATGTTTGTGTGACATAACGCAATGCCTCTGGATCTTGAAGGATCGGTGTGATATCTCTAAAAATGATTCCTTCTTTGGGAAATCCAGGAATACTGGCAATATACTTTTTAATATCCATACTTATTCTTTTCCTCTTTTCTTATATATCGCTATTTTACAACACGATGACTCATCTAGCCAATATAATTGATGGTTTCAATGATAAAAGACGGTTTTCTTTGACCTCGAAATTGATTGATTTGTACCTGACCGACAAAACTATAAATTTGATTCACACTTTTTTGTTTTTCTTGCTCCGTTTGATTGAAATTCATACATTCCAATCCATTCCGCAAGATATATCGTACATGCTTGCCATTTTGAATGGGAAACATCGATTGAATTTCAGGATGGATCAATTCAAAAGAAGGACAGACAAAACCAGGCCCAAAAGGTCGGAGTTGATCTAAACTTTGGATTGCGGATAGGCTTAATTCTTCCGGCAATACCGATAGGGTTTCCAAATGGGGCTCTTCCCATTGAAAGGTCTGGATCCGATCATGAATATATTTTTTGAAAAGGGTATAATCTTGCGGACTCAAACTAAACCCCGCCGCTTGGGCATGGCCTCCAAATGTGGCATAAGATGGAAAATCTTTCAAAAAGGCCATGCAGTTGAAACCTTCGGGCGAGCGTATGGATGCTTTGTATCCCTCTTGATTTTTTGTCATGACAATGGCTGGTTTATGATAGGCGTTGCATAAATTTCCAGCCACCAATCCAATGATGCCTTCATGATACGAGGCATCACTGACCAATAAGACCTCTTCTTGTAGGGCACATTTCGCTTTGGCATGATTGACCATCTGCATGGATAAATCTTTCCTGCGATCATTCAATTGATTGATTTGTTGCTGGAAAGTGAACAATTGACTGCGATCACTGCATAAAAAATATCGAACCACAGTATTCACATTGCCTAAATTGGATAACCTGCCAACCGCATTTAATTTAGGAACAATTTGAAAACCAACATTGACTTCATTCAATTGCCGGTCATTCGCCAATGGGGATATATGTGATTCCGCTTTCTCATTCAATCGTTTTAGACCTTGTTGGATGATGGCTCGCGTTTGGCCTTTGACGATCATGACATCGCCAATGCTCGCAATGGCAGCCAATTCCAGATCATAACCGGTGGCGAGGCCTAAAGCACGGATACACTCAAAGGCAACACCGGCACCACATAAAGTTGAAAATACGGGTTCCATGTTGGTTGGATGCACGAGAAGATCACAAGGTACGGGATTTTCGATTTCGTGATGATCGGTTACAATGGTTGTCATTCCATACAACTTGGCTTTTTCTAAAGCATCGATTGCTTTTACCCCATTATCGACCGTAATGATGGTCGTATACCCTTTGGCATGGGCTTTCTGTACAGTTTGGGGATGAAGGCCATAGCCTTCTCGAATGCGATCGGGTATATAATAACCCACTTCGATGCCATAGCGACGTAAACCATGGACCATGATCGTTGTGGCCAGGATCCCATCGCAATCATAATCACCACCCACAAAGATTTTCTCGTCTTTATGGGTTGAAATAAAGTCCACAAACGATTGTATAGATGGTGCTTGTGAAACGGGAGCCAGCCTTTGCGTATGGGTCCAATAGTCCCATTCTTTTGGATCGGAGACGATAAATTGTAAAACTTTTTGTGCTAAATTTTCCATGTTCGTATTATAGCACAAATAAAAAGCAGAACGATCGTTCTGCTCTAGCTTTCAATAAAATCAAATTCAAATCCATGAATTCGAACCGTATCGCCATCTTGACAACCTGCTTTACGCAACGCATCATCAATGCCCATATAACGCATCCGCTGACTAAATAAATAATAGTCTTCTTCCGTGTTGAGCTTGGTGATGTCAAAGGATCGATCAATTTTTGGCCCTTTGACTTCAAAGACATGCGGTTCCACTTTGATGATTTCAAAGTCTTTGGGTTTGGCTTCCAAAGTATAGGTAACCCCAGCATCTTGACCCCAGTCATCCATGATTGGAAATGGTGGCGTGCTGGCTAACAGATCCGCTGCTTTGCGTAAGACGGGATCCAATCCTTCGTGAATGATCGTACATGTTTCAAATACCGGGACATCGGGATAGGTGGCTTTAAAGCGTTGCAGATTTTCCTTTGCCGCATCCAGATCCATCTTATTTGCGACCACGATTTGCGGTCTTTCCAACAAGCGCATTTGATAAGAGCCCAGCTCATCATTGATGATCTTGTAATCTTGGACAGGATCCCTGCCTTCTTCACCACCCATATCGATCACATGTAGAATGACCCGACAACGTTCGATATGTTTCAAAAATTCATGTCCCAGACCTTTGCCTTGGCTGGCTCCTTCGATCAATCCGGGTAAATCTGCCAAAATAAAACTGCGTCCATCTTTGGTTTCCACCACACCAACGTTCGGTGCTCGTGTCGTGAACGGATAATCACCGATTTCTGGATGGGCCCGGCTGACCGCATCTAAAAAAGTGGATTTGCCAACGCTTGGAAAACCAACCAGACCTACATCGGCTAATACCCGTAACTCTACGATACAATCAAATTCTTCTCCGGGTTTGCCATCTTCGGCATATTTAGGTGCCGTGTTCCGACTGGATTTAAAATGATAATTGCCCCGGCCACCTCGACCACCATGAGCGACAATTTGTTGCTGATGCGGTTGGGTAAGATCCGCTACAATTTGACCCGTATCTGCATGCTTTACGATCGTGCCTAAAGGCACCTTCACGATGGTATCTTGGCCATTGGCTCCATGCATTTTTTTCGTCTTGCCATTTTCTCCCGGTGTCGCCTTGATCTTTCGATGATAACGAAGATCCATTAATGTGATCATATTGGGATCGGCTTCAAAGATGACATCGCCGCCTTTGCCCCCATCACCGCCAAAAGGACCGCCGTAAGCAACATATTTTTCATGGCGAAAACTGACGATTCCATTTCCACCATTTCCGGCTTTGACATTGACTTTTACTTGATCGACAAACATTGCCATTTCCACACCTTCTTTCTAAAAGAAAACCCCGGTATTGCCGGGGTCCTTCGTCTTAAGCTTGTGGGTAAACAGAAACTTGTTTCTTATGTTTTCCCAAACGTTCAAATTTAACAACACCATCCACTAATGCGAACAATGTGTCATCGCCACCACGACCTACGTTAGTTCCGGGATGAATCTTTGTTCCACGTTGACGATAAATGATGCTTCCTGCATGGCAAGCTTGTCCATCAGCTACTTTGCATCCTAAACGCTTCGATTCTGAGTCACGACCGTTCTTAGTCGAACCAACTCCCTTTTTTGATGCGAATAATTGATTATTTAAAACGAATTTCATGTCGGTTACACCTCAACTTTCTTTATTTTGATTATTTTCGAATTCACTTGAGCCACCGTATCCAATTGAATAACAAATGTTTCAAGGATCGATTGTAAAAGAGGGGTAGACTCTTTTACATGAATACTCACAAAGCCATCTTCCATGGTGAGCTCACAACTGTTTGGGCATTGTTGATCAATGCTGTTGAGAATCCCTACACTGATGGCACTCACTTGTGCACATACAAGAGCATATTGCTCATGTTCTTGCTGATCTTCATGCCCACTTACAACGATGAGTTCCCAATTTTTTTGATGTCTTTGCTCGTGAACAGCAATGAACATTACTAAGCCTCAATAGAAGCAATCTTCACAGCTGTATATGGTTGACGATGTCCTTGTTTACGACGAGTTGAACTCTTCTTAGGACGGTATTTTACGATCGTGATCTTCTTACCTTTTCCTTGTTTTTCAACGACACCTGTAACTTTTGCACCTTCTACATATGGTTTTCCAATTTTACCATCTGCGAACAATACCTTGTCGAATACGACCTCATCACCTTCGTTAGCCGCTAATTTTTCAACATAAATTACAGCATCTTGTTCAACTTTGATTTGTTTTCCGCCAGTTTCAATAATTGCGTACATATGTGCACCTCCTATTCATGAATACTCGCCATTAAGGTGTGCGAAGCATCTTTCAAACCTTTTCTGTGCGGTTGCCGACTGCGGAGTCTGCAACAATAGTATTTTATCCAAAGGACCCCTTCACGTCAATCTTTTTTTACTTTTCTTTGATCCATGTCAGTGCATTCGCGATCATCGAATCCGATCGATCCTTTTTCCCATGGATCTTCACAAACGCACCGACTTGGATGTTTTCTTTTTCTTTTTCATACATACGCGGCATGATCGCAATATCCATTTGTGCACTCTCATCTTCTAAAGTAAGAAAACACATCATCGACTGGGTCTTCTTGGTTCGGTGGATATGATATCGACTGATCTGTCCTACAATGGTTATATAGCCCATCGTTTGTAAAGCTTGTTGGATGGGGATACAAGGCTGCATTTGTTGACGTAAACGAGCAATGGGATGCTCGGTCAAATAAAAGCCATATACCTGTTTTTCTTTTTTTGATTTAGCCAATGGATCTTCTTTCATCGGCAAGATCCTAGGGGGCGATACAATATCATAATTAAACAAAACCCCTTCATTGGTTTTTGTTTGTACGATCGATGCATATTGTAAGACATCCCGTAAAGCTTCTTGCATGGTGGCTCGATTCAAACCAAAACCATCCAGAGCACCGCCATCGATCAAGATGCGCATATTGGATTCGTTCACTTTTTGCGCAGAAGAGCGAACCACAAAATCAATATAGTTCTTATAAGGTTTTCCTGGCTCCAATTGTTGATGCACCAATTGGCCAATGCCTTTCATGACTTCCAGTGGCATGCGTAAGCCTTTCTTTTCGATCGTATAGCCATTTTGGGATGCATTGACATCTGGATACAAAATCGGGATGTGCCGTCTTTGACATTCATAGATATACATGCTCGTCTTGGATTCCGAACCAATGACACTATTCAAGATACTTTGATAAAAATATAAAGGCACATTGGCTTTCAAATACGCCATTTGATATGCCACCATGCCATAGGCATAACTATGACATTTATTAAAACCATATTCCGCAAATCGTTCCATCAAGTCAAAGATTTCTTCCGCCACTTTTTTGGTGCATTGATTCTGTATTGCACCATCAATAAACTGTTGGCGATACGAAACCATCAGATCCATCTTTTTCTTTCCCATGGCTTTTCGTAAATTATCGGCTTGTGCCAAACGAAAACCACCAATCGTTTGCGCAATCTGCATGATTTGTTCCTGGTACACTATGATTCCATAGGTATCTTTTAAGATGGGTTCTAATCGCGGATCCAAATATTGGATCTTGCGCGGCTCTTTGCGATTCTCTAAATAAATAGGGATATTTTGCATAGGTCCGGGACGATACAGCGCCAATACAGCGGCAATATCTTCAAATCGCTTGGGTTGCATCTGGATCAACAATTTACGAATACCATCGGATTCCAATTGAAAGACTCCCATGGTATCTCCTCTTGAAAACAATTGATAGGTTTTCGCATCGTTTAAAGGTAATTTTAAAATATCGATGGTGCGATGTTGATCGGTTTCAATGGCTTTTACGATTGAAGCAATCGTGGTCAAATTACGAATGCTCAAAAAATCCATTTTGATCAAGCCGAGATCTTCTAGATATTCCATCGGAAATTGGGTAGCTTGGATGGTTTCATCCACAGCCACTAGCGGACAAATCTTTTCGATGGGCTGATCCGAGATCACGATACCGGCTGCATGCAAAGAAATATGTCGCGGTGTTCCCTCAATTTTTGCTGCCCAGTCATACAATTCCTGACTTTCTTTGTCTTGATCGATCAATCGATGAAAGGATGCATTGTTTTGATACGCCTCCAACAAGGTTTCCCGATTCAAAGTTTTAGCGATCGCATCCACTTTACGAATGGGATAATTCAATACCCGTGCCACATCTCGTAAGGCGGCCTTGGCCTTCATGGTATTAAAAGCGACAATATGAGCCACATGAGCATCGCCGTATTTTTGGCGTACATATTCGATCACTTCATCGCGTCGATCATCGGGAAAATCGGTATCGATATCGGGCATCGAAATACGTTCTGGATTTAAAAAGCGTTCAAACAATAAATGATTTTTGATTGGATCAATATGGGTAATACCTAAACAATAGGCAACCAGCGAGCCAGCTGCGGATCCTCGTCCAGGCCCGACATAAATACCTTGTGAACGGGCATAGCGAATAAAATCCCAGACGATCAAAAAATAATTGGTAAACCCCATTTTAACGATTACCGAGAGTTCATATTCAAGCCGTTTCACATAGGTTGCTGGCACATTGTGATTCATCCGTTTTTCCAGACCCGCCTTGGATAATTTGATCAAATAAGCGGTATTATCGATATGAAGCTTATTTTCAAATTGTGGTAGATGACTTTTTGTCATGGCCATCTGAACGTTACATTGACGTGCAATGTGATCGGTCATTTCAAGATCAGCCGAATCATAAAGTTTTTTCATTTCCGTATCCGTTCGAATATATCGATCATTTTGGACATCTAAGGTCTGGTCTTGGATCGTCGTTTGTTTCGCAATGGCTCGTAAGATCCGCAATTGCTTGACATCTTCCGGCTTTTGATAATAGATGCAAGATAAAGCGACCGTAGGCATGCCTTGTTTCTGGGCACAAGCCCTTATTTTTTGATTGATCTCTTTTCGATAAATAGAATCATTCTTGGCGATTCCTACATAAAAATCTTTCCATAAAGATTGGCAATGGGTTAGATGTTCGATCAATACATCGGTTTCTTTATGATTGACCCATCGCTCAAAACTATCTGTCGTTATCACGATGCAGGCACTGGTTTGCTGGGCCAATTCATCCAAAGTATATTCTTTTTCATGCATCCATTGGGTGGAAACATGATACAGCTGCTGCAACGCTTGATCATTTTTGGCAAGAAACACAAAGGAGAATGTTTGTTCATGATATTGACAATCTCCTTCCAAGCCAAGAATCGGATGGATCTGTTTTTTTTGGGCATAGGACCAAAAGGCCATCGTACCATACATGGATTTCCAATCCGTCAGGGCTACGTGTTCCAGCCCCATCGATTTGGTCGTATCCACTAATGAGGCAATCGATAGTGGCGATCGAAGCAACGAATAATAACTGCGAGCATGTAGATGTACCATGGATCCATCCTCCTTCCTCTTTAGTATAGCACACAAAAAGAGCACGATCGTGCTCTAAGTGGCTTGCTCCAAAAGGGCCATCTTTTCTTCCCATTCCTGTTCCAGATGCGCAATTTCATTATGTTTTTCATCGATTTGCGCATTGAGCTGGTCCATCTTGCGAAAGTCTTGGTAATATTCGGGTTCAAATCGTTTGTCACGTAATGCTTCCAGCTCCGATTCCGCACGTTCCAAGAGCGTTTCCAATTTAGCGACCCGATTCTTTAACTGCTTGGTATCTTGAAAAGTGACTTTGGATTCTTTTTTTTCTTGTTGCTGCAGTGGCATCTCTTCTAGATCATCGGCCGTTTTCTTCTCGAGATATTCCTCATAGGACAAGGCATACACATGGCTTTCTGGCCCCATTTCCAGCACATGATCTGCCATCTTTTTCAGAAACATCCGGTCATGTGATACAAACAATACGGTTCCATCGTATTGCATCAAAGCATCTTCCAGGGCTTCTTTGCTCGGAATATCCAAATGATTGGTGGGCTCATCCAAAACCAAACAATTGTCGTGTTCCAACATCAGACAAGCTAAGGCTAAGCGAACACGTTCGCCACCGGATAGTGTATTGACATCTTTAAAGACTTCATTTTCAGTAAACAAAAAGGAAGCCAAAATATTCCGAATCTCGGTCTGATTGGCCATGGAATCATGTGCCCACAAAGTATCCAATACATTTTTATCCGATGTCATCTGGGCACTTTCCTGATCAAAATAGCCCACATCGATTTGATGGCCCCATTGATACGTTCCCTGTAAGGGTGGGATCTTTTGGATCAAGGTCTTGACCAAGGTACTCTTACCAATGCCATTGGGCCCCACAATGGCCATACGCCAACCTTTTCGTAAGGAAAAATCAACGGTGCTCAACGCTTGATCATAACCAATTTGGAGATGTTCCACTTCTAAGACCTGGTTGCCTCCTTTGCGAGCCGAGCTAAAATGGGCACGCATTTGGGAATGATCCGCTTGCATATCTTCGATCGTATCCATCCGGTCCAGATATTTTTGTTTGGACTTCGCAAAAGCGGCCTTAGAACTTTTAGCATGAAATTTATCGATCAATGCCGTTAAGCGTTGAATTTCTTGTTGCTGCCGAATATAGGCTTCATGATTTTTGGCAATATATTCTTTTTTTGCTTGCACATAATGGGTATAATTGCCCGGAAAGCGCAATGTCTTGCCATGGTCAATTTCAATGATCTCATCACAAACATGATCCAAGAAGACCCGATCATGAGAGACCACGATAATGGCAAATGGATACGCTTTGACATACCCTTCCAACCATTCGATCGATTCAACATCGAGGTGGTTGGTTGGTTCATCCAGCAATAAGACATCGGGTTTGGACAACAACAATTTTACCAAGGCAATGCGCGTCTTTTGACCACTGGAAAACGCTTTGATGGGTTTATTCAGATCCTCTTCTGTAAACGAAAAATGAAAGAAGACATTTTTTAATTCTACTTCGTAATTATACCCATTGAGCATTTCGAATTCATTTTGCATGCGATCGTATTTTTCAAGTTGCACCATACTGGCATCGGTTGCCAAAATATCGGCTTGTTTCAATAGATCTTTTTCCAGTTGTCGCACATGGTCAAAAGCTCGGAGTAATTCTTCATAGACAGTATTGTCTTGATCATAAAAAGTAATTTGCGATAGATACCCCACATGAGTATCATTGGCAATCACGACGTGTCCGCTATCGGGTTGTTCTTGTTGACAGATGATCTTTAATAAGGTGGTCTTGCCACAACCATTTCGACCGACCAAGCCAATTTTTTCTTTGGCTTTGACCGTCAAGCCAGCCCCATTCAAAACCATCTGGGTACCATAGCTTTTCTGGATCCGACTTAAACTGACTTTCAATTTGATCCTTCTTTCTTTACATCCAAATAATAAGCAACACCTTTGGCCAATGCTTTGGCTATTTTGGTCTTATTCTTTTGGTAATACTGAATACTGCTTGTATCGTCCCCATTCAAAAATTGGAAATAGACACCATACATACCTGGACTATCTTTATAGCGTTGATTTTCTTTGGATGAAGTGGTACGACCCGCATAAGTTGCTTTGCCCCCACTTTCACGCAATTGTGGCCAGACTTCGTATTTATCATTCTCATCGTTATAGCCATCAAAAAGGACTCCATCTTCATGCAGTTGTCGAGCACTGGATTGGGTATCATCCATTTTGATACCATTTTTTTGCATGATATACGAAATATTATCGGCTAATACCCCCGATGTATGTGGCGAAACCATCATGAATGGTTTTTCCGTCGTATCGTATTGACTAAAACCAACACTTAAAAAGATCTTGGCTTTGTGTTCATACCCTTTCGCTACACGACCACTTCGACCACTATAGGAAGGGGTCCCCTCTTTTTTGCGCGTCAATTGCACGTTTAAACCATATTTTTCGAGTTCTGCCTTGACTTTGGTGGCAAAATCATACGCTTCGGCTTGTTCCGTCAGGTTTCCCGCCGTTAATCCATCGGCCACTTGATTGTTTTCGGTATCATAAATATCACCGCATGGATCGATCATCACGTCGACTGTATCGGCTTTGGGAATATTTTCCGTAACGGAAATAAAGGCATAATTCTTTTTTAGATGAATGTCCTGATCTTTTAAATAATCGGTATCGGCATCCATGGAAATATGTTTCACGCGATGCTTTCGACGAACCGTTTCAAAGGGTTCCATGTGCACCTTTTTATTGAAGTATACGCGTTTTTTTTCAAAATGATCATACACATAGACTTCATACAATCCAGGATCCAATTGATTGGTCTTGATGCCTTCATCCGCACCTGAACCAAAGGTATAATTGATTTCTTCCTGGGTCTCGACATTGACCAAGACCAAATTCGCGCCCATCAGTGCATCCGTTTTGTTTAGTGCTGTATCGTGATAGAGCTTGAGTGATTCGCCATACATGGTATAGGTCTTCACTTGATAATTTTGGTTAAAATGGGTCTTGATATTATTTTTCAAGATGGGGGTATCTTGGATCGTATCCAAATAGGTTTCATTGATCCGATCCACATCGGTAGGTCGTGTGACATATAAAAAAATCGAAATAACGATCAAGGCAATGGTCGTGACCAATAATATTGAACGACGAACAGGAGATATCGAATGAAATGTTTTCTTTGCCATACCGTATTTATACCAAACTTTAAAAAAGCCGTCAATGTGACGGCAGTGATTAGAAAATCAAGTTTCTTGGTGTTCTTGGATATGGTTCGACATCACGAATATTTTGCATGCCAGTCACATACATCAGCATACGATCAAATCCTAAACCAAAGCCGGAATGTTTGCATCCGCCAAAACGACGCAGATCCAGATACCATTGCAAGGTGGATTGATCCATACCCAATTCCTGCATCCGTTTTTCTAGTACGTCATATCGTTCTTCTCGTTGGCTACCGCCAACCAATTCTCCCACGTAAGGAACCAATAAATCGCAAGCGGCCACGGTCTTTTGATCCTCGTTGACACGCATATAGAAAGCCTTGATGTCTTTTGGATAATCCGTCAAGAATACGGGACCATTGACGATCTTTTCGGAAATGTAGCGTTCGTGCTCACTTTGCAGATCCATGCCCCAATAGATGTCTTGATTTTCAAATTGATCTTTGGCTTTTTCTAAATGCTCGATTGCTTCGGTATAGGTCATACGCACAAATGGAGAATTGGCAACATGCGTGATTCGTTCCAACAGGCCTTTATCGACATATTGATTGAAGAATGCCATTTCTTCGGGTGCATGTTCCAAACAATAGTTGATGCAATATTTGATCATGGCTTCAATACAATCCATATCATCGGCTAAATCGGCAAAGGCCAATTCGGGTTCGATCATCCAGAATTCCGAGGCATGACGAGTCGTATTGGAATTTTCTGCACGGAACGTAGGTCCAAAGGTATAGACATTGCGATACGTCAATGCAAAGGGTTCGACATGTAACTGACCAGATACGGTCAATTGCGCATGTTTTCCAAAGAAATCTTGATCATATTTATCGTCTTTGCGGGTCGTGACAGTAAAGCATTCGCCAGCTCCTTCGGCATCATTGCCCGTAATGATTGGTGTATGGACATAGACAAAGCCTTGGTCTTGGAAAAAGGTATGGATGGCCATGCTCAACACCGAACGCAAACGGAAGATCGCATAATAGCTGTTGGCACGTGGTCGAATATGTGGAATTTCGCGCATATATTCAAAACTGTGACGTTTCTTTTGAATGGGATAATCATGATCACAAGCGCCTAATACTTCAATGGAATCCGCATGGATCTCAAAGGATTGTTTGCCTTTGGGTGTATATACAAAAGTTCCTTTGACTTCTACAGCCGATCCCAAGGTGATCTTTCCCGCTTGTTCAAAGGTTGGTAGATCTTGTTCATAAACGACTTGTACATTGGTAAAACACGATCCATCATTGATCACGATAAAACCAATTTTTTTACTAGCGCGATTGGTACGCACCCACCCTTGAATGTCTACTTTTTGACCATCCAATTGGGCGGCTTGTTCTTTCATTTTTTTAACTAACATTGTTCTTCTCCTCCCAGAAAATAAAAAAATCGCTCCCTAAAAGGAACGATTTAATAAACCGCGGTGCCATCCTCATTTACATATGAATATGTACCCTTTGATCGATGTAACGTATCGAACGAGACTGTCTACTTATTTTCTCCAGTCCAGCTCCACAGGTGTTCTTCGATATCTATTCTTGTCTTTCACCATCACAAGTCGCTACTGTCGATATGTCCGTCCTGTTTCTATGCTTTTTTATTCATGGAATTGGATTCAAAAACCAATTCTTGTATTGATGATACCACATCCACGCTCTTGACAACAACCCCTTTTGGGACATTAAAATGCTTGGATGTAAAATCAATAAATCCGGTAATGCCGCACTCCACCAAGCGATCAACAGTCTTTTGAACGCCGTGCGTGATCGTTAAGATCGCAATGTGACATCCCTGCGGAATTTTTTCTTCTAGTTCATCCATCGAATAGACGGGAACACCATATAATTCCATCCCGATCTTTGATTTATCTCGATCAAAGGCACAAACAATTTCACCGACAACGTAATCCCATTTGTTGTAGTTCATCAAAGCGCGTCCTAAGTTTCCTGCTCCAATGAGAATGATCTTCTCGTCAAAATCGACTCCCAATTGCTGATTAAAGATCTCGACCAATCGATCTACACTATAGCCGTAGCCTTGTTTGCCTAGATTGCCTAAAAAAGAAAAATCACGACGAATCGTTGTGGGTTCAATGTTGACCAGTTCGGCCAATTCTTTGGACATGACACGTTCCACACCGTGTTTTTTTAATTTTCGTAAGGCTTTTAAATAAACTGGATATCTTTGAAAGGTGGCTTTTGGTACATTTTTATTATTATTATTCGTAGTCATTACAACCTCCGCATAGTTATCTATATTGTAACTGCTTGTGAAGTATTTAGCAACCGTTGTGAATAAAAAAATAGATGTCACAAATCATTTGGACATCTGTCTTTCATCTAACTTTTTCAAAGTGGGATCCACAAATTGAATCAAATCTTGCATTTGCTCTTTGACAATGGAGGCATATCCATACTGAAAGGTATAATAAACAAAAACACCAAACATAAGAAGCAAGGACAGCCAAATTATCAAAAAAGATAAATGAAAAAGCAAGACCAATACGATCAGTGCCACCACAAAAACGAGCGTCGCAATCTGCAAAATACGTACTTTATAGCGTTCTTCATACGTATGTAAAAGGGATGGAAATTCTTTTAGAAAGGCTATGGTAAAAGCATCCAATGGTCGATTGGTAAAAACGATCCCTGCATATGTACGTTTGGGCGTTTGTCTGGCTAAGGAAACTTGTTGCATGCGCATGACCACAAATCGTAAGGCTTCTTCGTTTTTTTCTTTGCGATATTTTCGGCCATATAATTCCATCAATTTTAAATAATCCACATCATACACGGGATCCTGGCTCATTTGGATACAAAGATCATGTAATTGATTCATGGAATTTTGCGAATACGTTCCCAAACTATCTTGCATTAGGCGTTCGACTTGTTTTAAAGCGCCCATATATGGTTGCGTCATTCAACCATCCTTCCTTTCAATCGATCCAGCATTTTTTGTGATAGGATGGCCACAACTAAACCACTCACAATGGAAAGGGCCAATAAGATTGGCAAAAACAGCTGCATAAAATATTGTTGATAGATCCATGTTACGGCAATCACTTGGCCTACGCTATGAAAAGCGGCTCCCAAGATGGAAATGCCATAGATAGAAAATACCTTGACATCGGCACCAATCGACATCGCCAGCAAGCTCAACAAGCCGCCAGATAACGAAAGCCAGAAGGCGACGCTAAAAAGCGTCCCTTGTAGTATGGCGCTTAAAAAGATCCGACCCATACCGACGATCCACATGGATTTTTTATCATAGATCATCAATGCAAATAAGCTAGCTAAATTGGCGAGTCCAATCTTAAATCCGGGAACGATCATCACGATGGGCACAAAGCTTTCAATGAGTTGTAAAAGAATGCCCACGGCCATCAAAAATCCTAAATTGACACTTTTTCTTGTATTCATCATTGAATCACCGTATCCTCACTGGAATCATTTCCCTCTTCAATTTGAACCACGGTTTCATTGGGAAGACAAACAATGGGCGTATTCGCATTGGATACATATCCTTGTTTGGAACACGTATGATGTGGACTGTTTTCTTGTCGCACGCGAACTGCACCATCTTTCACCTGAATATGAACCGGTCCCAACTTCCCTTTTACGGTATATTCTTTATTCTGTCTTAGATCGATGCGTAATACTTCTTTGTTGGCAACTTGGACAACCGCGACTTTGGATGTCGGTGCATTGTGCAATAAAGGAAAAATCAAACCAATCGAAAGAATCATGATACCAACGATCAAGATCTTATCTGCCTTTGTCATGTCAATCATTATAGACTATTGCACGACGATATTCACTTTTTTTTCAACTGTATTGCCAAATCGATCATAGATCCGTACGGTAGTGGCTTTGGTTCCGGTGGTGGATGTATCAACATCACTTTCATAGTTCACGCCGGATAGATCACTGGCATCAAAAGCGGTTTGATAATCGGGTTCGGCACCAACGCTACATGTGATTTCAGTTGGTGATTGATTGACCAGCGGTGCTTGGGTATCTTTGATTTTAATCTTAAATGGGATTTTTTGGTTTCCATTGATCAAGGTAAAATCATAGGTACCACAAACGAGATACTCTTTTCCTTTGTTCACAAAACGATTCTTTTCTTTATAGATGCCTTTGGATTGGGGTACGACCTTCATATTCTTGGTGTCGTAATGATCGGCATTTTTGATATAGAGCTTGGGATTGCCATAGACATCGGCGCCCAATTCATAGGTAAATGTATGTTTTTGTAGGTCAATGGAACTGGAACATCCACTCAGCAATATACCCAAGGCTAATAATAATATGAATTTTTTCATGTGGATTCCTCCTGTATGGATGCCGCCATCTCTTTGATCCGATTCAAGCGATGCTTCATTCCCGATTTTGAGATGATATCGCCATAGGCACGATAGACTTCTTCACACAATTCATTCATGTTGGCATCAGGAAATTGTTTGCGAATTTCCATCACATGACGAATCTTATCCGAAATATCAACCTTTTGCGGATTGGCCTCCAGGATCGCGATGGCTTCTAATTGTTTTTTGGCGGCCTTTTGGGTCTTCATTTCATTGGCCACTTCACAATTATCCAGCCGTGTCATTTGATTAAAGAAGTCACGTTGGATGCGGCTGTCTTCAAAATCAAACAGGGCTTGACTGGCATTGCACAACCGTAAAAAATCAGCAATTTTTTCACCCGCTTTTAAATAGATCACTTCGTATTTTTTGCGTTTGGTGATCTTCGCAGGTAAATGATAGCGTTCCATCAAATGTTGAACGGCTTGGGCCAGCTCCGTTTCGGTGGTTGACATCTCCAAATGATAATTGGCGGTTTTGGGATCGTTGATCGATCCACTGGCTAGAAAACAACCACACAAATAAGCTCGTGCCATTTTATCCGATCGGATCAATCGTCCCAAGGGTTTATAGTGGATGCCCGTATCGGTCAAGATGCCGAGATCATCTAAGATCTCGCTGGCTTTATCATATACTTCCACGCGATACATATTGCTTTTTTTTAAACGCATATTGCGAATGACCGATAAACGTGGATTGACCCCATATACTTGTTTCAACATTTGAAACAGATGTTTGGCAATTGTTGCGTTTTCAGTTTGATAGGAAACCGACAAACCACGAAAGTTCATATGCATGCTGGCACGCATTTGAAAGAGGGCACAAATTTGTGCCCGTGCTTGATTTCGATCGGTTGGTTCTTTACAGATTTGTTTTTTCACTTCGCTGGTAAAGGACACGTAGATCCTCCTTACTATCTATCTTTTCCAAGATTTCGGCCACCGCTGTACAAACTGCTTTCGGGTCATGACGAATGCGTCCTTGGACATCAAATTGTACCAATAATCGTTGCATAATGCCATAGTCATGTTCGGTTTCTTTGATTTCCACTGGATAGGAATGCTGTTTCGCATACGTCTCCAATATGGGTCTTGGGATATACGAGTGATTCACGACCACAAGATCAACAGCGTCTTTAAAGGAATGTTTTTCTAAGGCACGAATATGGTCTTCTACACTATACCCATCGGTTTCTCCTTGCTGGGTCATCGCATTACAAAAATATATCTTTGGACATGGATTATCATGAATGGCTTGACTAATTTCGGGAATGATCAAATTCGGGATGATCGAGGTATACAACGATCCAATTCCATAGATAATCAAATCAGCATCACGAATAGCTTCCAGTGCATCCAAATAGGGATGGACTTTTTGTTGGTAAAAGACTTTATTGATGTTGTTGTGGGCTTTAGGAATGGATTCTTCCCCACGAATCATTGTTCCATCTTCCATCATCGCATACAAAGTCACAATATCTAAGGTACTTGGTACGATCTTCCCCCGTACATTCAAGACATGGCTAATGGCTTCAATGGCTCCCATAAAGGATCCGGTAATGTCCATTAAAGCCAAAAACATCAGATTCCCTAAATTATGTCCCCCAATATCTTTATTGCCACTGAATCGATAATTCATCAGTTCGGCAAATAACGATTCATCTTCGACATTGGCCATGGCAGTCAAGACATGGCGAATATCACCAATTGCAGGAACATTATACGTTTGGCGTAATCGGCCGGTACTGCCACCATTATCAGCAACGGTAACAATGGCCGTGATATTGGCATTTTCCAGTTTTTTCATACCGCTCAACATACTGGAAAGCCCCGATCCGCCACCAATTACGACTACGTTTTTCATCCGATTTCTTGATCTCCGATATCGCGATGGCTTTTAAAGCAACGATAGGTATCTTTATAGGTATCGTATAACCAGTTACAAATGGTCACAGAGCGGTGTTGTCCACCTGTACAGCCAACGCCAACAATCATATGGGATTTGTGTTGTTCATTATAAGCTGCAAACACAAAATCACAGTAAGCTTTCAAACGAGTAATAAAATCTTGGGTTTCTTGCGCCATCATGACATAGTCATACACGGCTTTATCATTTCCGGTTTTCTTTCGCAATGCGGGTTCATAAAATGGATTGGGTAAAAAGCGTACATCAATCACTATATCCGCATCCATGGGGAGACCATGTTTAAAGCCAAACGATTGAAAAGTAATCGTAAATTTGGCAGTATCATTGCCTTTAAAGCGATTGCGAATCCGCTTTGCGAGTTCGGATGTTGACATCTTGGTCGTATCAAAATGAATGGTTCCTTTTTGATTGCCTTGCATTTTATTGAAGTAATCCCGTTCCAATTCAATGGCTTCTTCTAATGTCGTAGCCATACCATTGGCAATCAGGGGATGTCTTCTTCGCGTAAAACGATAGCGTAATAATAATTCTTCATCGCTACAATCTAAGAAAATAATCTGGATATCCGATGAAGTGTCATCGAAAAAGTTAAAAAAGGTCATATAATCAATCGCACTAACGGATAATGCGATATATTCGTATTTTTGTTCTTTTTGTAAGACATTTTCCAATTGAGGTAATAATTCTTTAGGAAAATTGTCAATACAATAATAGCCTAAATCTTCAAGGGCGTTCATAGCACTTGATTTTCCAGCGCCAGACATGCCTGTTAATAGGACGATATGTTGCTTCATGTGAGTTCCTCCTATGTTTCTATTCTATCACAGTTGGAAAAGCGTTGAGTCTCGGTTACAATATTTTATATGCAAGGAATTCTTTTTTTAGATTTTGATGGGGTCATTAATCCCTATATGTATAAACAAGAGGTCAAGCCAGATCGAAAGAAATGGTTGCGTATATGGAAGCATCCAGGCTTTTTACACATCCCGACTTATACGATTGGTCAGGTCAATACGAATTTCGATGTGGATGCTTGTCGATATGTCAAAAATCTTTGTGATCGGTTTGATTTAAAAATCGTTGTGACCTCTTCTTGGAAAGAATTTTATTCTTTGAAGCAAATCAAAGCGTTATTGAGTTTGCGTCAATTGGATTCCTATGTCATCGATACAACTTCAAAAGAAAATCAATCCCGTCCTCATAAGATTCGTGCTTATATTGAAGCCCATCATATCCAAGTGTATCTTGTATTGGATGATATTGATATGCGTGCTGATTTTCCAGGCCATTGTATCAAGACATATAATTTGTTTTCTAAAGAACAATATCAATTAGCGATTCAACTATTGGAGGTGCAACATGCGTAAGCTTGTGTGGAAACTTCTTTCGATATTGGTGATGATCCTAATTTTCTGGTTTTCCAATCAAAATGCGAGTGCTTCGAATCTGCAAAGTGGTTGGTTTTATCATTTATTTCATGGGCATATACAGGTGTGGTTCATTCGCAAGGCAGCGCATATGTCTATCTATGCTTTATTGGCTTTTTGTGTCTATCATGCACAAGAAAAACCAACTATTAAAACAACGCTTGGGATCGTTATCCTTTATGCTTGTACAGATGAATTCCATCAACTCTTTATTCCGGGTCGAAGTGGCAGTCCCATCGATGTAGGCATTGATACCTTAGGGGCCCTGATCCTTTTGGGCCTATATAAAAAACTGAGCAAATGATTGCTCAGTTTTTGATCTTACTATCAACAAAACCTTTTTGTACACCTTTTAGATCGTTGGGATCCCCATTGCCAAACCAAATTAGATAGCCTTCAAATCCAGCTTTATTGATTCCTTTGATTTCCGCTTTGACGTCGCTTGCATCAAATGGACTATAGGCTTGGATCCAAGTTCGATAGATAGCTTGGGTGCCAATTTCATCCATTTGTCGCTTCGCAATGGTGGAGAACTTATACAAGGTTTTCTTTGGCACCGCGGTTGGATCGGCAATATCCATAGCGCCTTGAGAGAATAAATCGGTATATGGCATCGGACAAACGACATCAACAACATTCGCAATGGCTGGGAAGAACTGGCCAATATCTTGGTCATCTTGCACAACGATCGGCCATGCGAAAACATCGGCGGCCACATACACATGATACGGACTAATCTGATCTTTTGCGTATGTAAAGAAGCCTTGAATGGCAGCGGCCTTACTTTCATTGTATGTATTGCGCATATTCAAATCATCTTTTTGACTGGCTGTACCATCTGGAAAACGGCAATAATCAAATTGAATTTCATTGATGCCCATCTGGGCAATTTCTTTGCAGATGTCCACATTGTACATCCAGGCTTTGCGTGAATAAATACTTGGCCAATATTCATCATTGATTTCAATAAAGTTGCCCTTTTTATCCACAATGGCTTCTTTTTTATTTTGTTTCGCAAAAATGGAATCTTTAAATGTGACACATCGTGCAATCATGTAATAGCCGGCATCTTGAAATTCATGAATCAAATCTTTCAATTCTTGTTTTGACATGACAGATCCCGTCAAAGCTTCAGATGGTTTGGATAAATATTTCTTGGGAACATCACTATCATAGAATAGATTTCCGCCATCGCCTTTACATTCAATGGTAATGGAGTTGATTCCGGTTTTTTTGATCAGTGATAAATAATATTTTTTATGATTTTTTAAGTTACTGAGAGAAACATGAACCGAATTGATATCCGTACGAATCGGATTGTCTGCATACCGAGAGGCCGGTTGTGGTTTATAATCGATTTGATCAACATAGGCATCTTTGGAGTATCCCTTACCATAATAATCATCCCAATAGGTTGAATACGTAATGTCTTGGGCATAATTGGCAGTGGCAGCACTTTTGGTTGTTTCAACATGCGCTCCATTGATCCAATATTTTTTACCATTTTTCTTGACTTGATACCATTGGATACGACCGGTCTTACGATCTAGGTCTTCCGTTTTGACGGAAACGACTTTCACTTTTTCGCCTTTACGAACCACCATGTCCGAAAGCTTTCCTTGTTTATTGATCAATAAATTTAATAATCGTCGAGGATACACATATTTAATTTGAATCGCATCTTCTAGATTATCGACTAAATGATCATTATCTACGGTCAATGTCTCGTTTTTATATACGATAGTTGATGTCTTTTCACCCAATTCGCGTAGTTCAACTTCCGATCCCCGTGGAATCGATACAACACGTTGCCCTGCTTCATCATTTTTAGCGTAATAAGATACGGTTACTTCCAAGGTATCTCCGCTACAGGCAATGTAGCGTTTGGGATGGATCAAAGCATCCACTTGCGGAACACAAATAACTAAAGCGAAAATCACCAAGACCGTAATAAAGAGACCTTTTTTATGATGACGATAACTGTCTTTCAGCATTTGTAATCGCTTTTGATTCTTCTTATTCATAAACTTATACTATCATAGTTTGCGAAAACATGCTATTTTTGGCGATTTTAGACCGATTTTCTCTGTCTTATTTTCACTTTTGACCCATCTGGTCCCATTTTTCGCAACGAAAAAAGACGAATGGAATGTCATTCGTCTTCCAACGTTTATTTATATACTTTTGCCAAGAACTTCTCACTGTTGACAATACAGCGTGTATGTTCCCCTTTACCAATACATGTATCGCCTTGATATGCTTTCACTTCATAATGAATAATACGTCCTTTTTGTTCAGTTACTGTGGCTTGAATGGTAATTTCGGCGCCAAGTGGACTTGGAGCATCATGTGTCACATTCATCGCAATACCAACACTGGTTTGTCCTTCTTCAAGTTTCAAACACATGCATGCGGCTTGTTCCATCCAAGCAATCATCTGTGGGGTGGCTAAAACGTCCAAGGATCCACTTTTCATGGTAGAGGCTAAATGTGCTTTTTCTACGATTGTATGTAATGTTACAGTTTGCTTCATATTTTATCTCCATTTCTATATATGATATAATAAATTATATGAATAATGTCAATCAACAAGATTTGATCCTGTATCGAAATTGTCGAAGACGTGTTGAGCGACGCCTATTGATTACGCTTCTTTTTTTGATTGCTTATAGTGTAGGTGTGGCTTATGCCTTAAATACGGCTTTTTTAAAAGTGGATGCCAATGGTTTTGATGTGTTGTTATCTGGTATTTTGCTTTCGCAAGTTGGTATTTATATGGTCATCTTTATCTTATTGACAACGGGATCGAAAATATATCGTTATATCTATTGGGTAGCTTTTGCTTTGTCGGTAGCCATGTTGTATGTGCCTATTTCCACGGCCATTACCGATATGGGACATTTGCTTTCGTATTTGGTTTTACTGGTTTGCATGATCGTAAAGCTACAAGTCTTATGGAGTACGGGCGATTATTTAAAAAATAATCCGTCTTCAAAGGTCTTTTTTGATCATATCGTTGAAGTCGATGAAAATGGCAATTTTGAAGATCCTCGTTTTGCCAAAGATCTAGCGAAGCAACAAAAGAAAACCATATCACAATTGAATATGGGAGAAGATGATACCGTACAAGTCGTAGATATGGAGCAGCCACAAGTGGAATTGCCTCATCAAGAAATTGATGATGAGGTATCGGAGGCTTTGGTCGAGACCTTAACGTATCAAAAACTGGCCGTGCGTATTGGTATTGTGGTCTATAGCAGTTTAGGGCTATTCCCTATTCTCATTCAAATCTTTCATAGTTTGTTTGCCAGCAATGATTACCAATACATTTTTGCCAATCATGATATGTTTGTTTCTTGTTTGATCAGTGCTATTCTATGGACCATTCCGGTATTGTTCATGTATTATGAACATCCAAGATCCAAACAACTGGTTAAAGCTTGTATCTTAGGTGAATTGATTCGCATTGCTTGTTATTTGCCAACGTTTATTGGCTATATTCGAGCGGAAGATACTACGTATCCAGTACGAACGTTTATTTTCTATATTGCTTTTGATGTCGTTCGTTACTTATTGCTAGGAATGACCATTCGACCTATTTTCAAGATGGATCCACCCGAACCCAAAAATGACGATGATGAATACGACAATGATGATGAATATGAAGGTGCCGAGTAGAATCTACTCGGCATATATTATTTTGGTATCAAAACCGTGATGTAAAATATATTCTTCTAATGTCCAATTGTTTATATAGCATTCTTTCGCAGCTTTCTTTCCGACATAACGATAATGCCATGGCTCATTCGAAGTACCCGTTATACTTGTTTTGGAAGATGGATAACGAAGAATGAATCCATATTTATAGGCATTCTTTTTCATCCATTGATATTCTTTCGTTTCACCAAATGTCGAATACTTTCCATCTACGACATTTTGACTGGTCATATCAACGCCTAAGCCCAATTGATGTTCGCTATATCCTGGTTTTGCCACTAAACTATCGGCTGTTTCCGTATCATACATCGCATGATATTTATTATATAGTTCTTCTTGTTGCGTATAAGATCGATGGGCACTGTTGATCACCAGTTCCAAGCCTTTTTTCTTGGCCGCCTTGGCCATTTTTTCTAAAGCCGTGGCCGCAGCCTTACGCATTTTATTCGGTGTATCCG
>NZ_JAXDRQ010000017.1:0-3205 GCF_034090965.1 Absicoccus sp.
ACCAGCTCCTACAATGTATCTTTTTTTGTCATCCAATAGTTCTAATGGATGATCTTTATGACTTTCATAATCTTTTCTAAATACGAACGCAACTAATTTCTGGTCTTTATCGACGATAGGCAATTGATTTAATTTATGATCCCAAATGATATCGTTGGCTTCTGATAAAGAAATATCTTCATCACCAACAATTAATTTATCAAATGGAGTCATAAAATTCTTCACTTTTTCTGAAGGATCCATCCGACTAATACGATAGTCACGACTCGTTACAATACCTAATAGTTTTCCATTGGCTTCACCATTTTCAGTAACCGCCATGGTTGCATGTCCAGTTTCTTTTTTTAATGCCAAAACATCGGCCAATGTATCTTCTGGTGAAACATTGGAATCAGAACCCACAAAACCAGCTTTTGTCGCTTTAACACGGCGAACCATCGCTGCTTGTGATTCCACTGTTTGCGATCCATAAATAAAACTAATGCCACCTTCTTGAGCTAAGGCGCAAGCTAATTTTTCACCACTTACAGCTTGCATGATGGCTGAAACCATAGGAATATTCATTGAAATAGCTGGCTTTTCACCTTTTTTAAATTTCACCAATGGTGTCTTCAAACTTACACGATCCGGAATACAATCTTCACCTGTATAGCCTGGTACTAATAAATATTCATTAAAAGTTCTTGATGGTTCTTCAAAAAATTTTGCCATATTTCTCTCCTTTGTATTGAAATGATTATATGCAATTTTAATATGCTTTGCAAATTTTATTCGTATTCTCCAACCACAACTGAATATGGTGCAATGGTGATTTCTTTTGCTCTCTGGCCATTGTTATTTCCGTTATCAAATAAAATCGTCACTTGATCCTGTACAACATAATGATATGTATTTCCGGTTGGATTGAAAAAAGAAATACAACTATCTTCTTTATCGTTGCATTCGTAGACTAAAACAGCATCTTCAATCGTTTCAAAGCGGGTATTTTCTCGTGTCTTTTCAATGGTCGATAATCGAAAACAAGGATGTTTTTTTCGAATTTGGATCAGGGTTTTGGTTTGATTGAGTACGTCTTGAAAATAGTTACGACGATCATAATCGATTTTATTGTAATTATCCGATCGATTGTATGAATTACCAAGTCCTTGTTTGGTTCGACAAAATTCTTGGCCAGAATGAATAAATGGCACACCTTGTGACAACAAGACGATGGCATTTGCTAAAACCTGACGTTTTTTACGAATTTCTTCGTTTTCATCACTGCAACAAACTTGATTCTTATCCCATAGCGTATGGTTGTCATGACATTCTACATAATTGATGACTTTTTCAGGTGAGTCATACGTATTTCCTGAAGCGCTCATTCGATCCATCATAGAATAAATGATGGATGTATCCCCACTGGAAAAACCTTTTTGTGTTAATTGGTCATTCGGCCCTCTAACGACATTACGAAAACTATCCGAAAAATGGCCAATATATGGCATTTTTTGCTGATTTTGTTGCGTTGCCCGAAGATCTTCCGAAACAAAGCTTGGCATATTCCAACCTTCTCCATAGATCATAAAATCTGGTTTGATCTTCTTACAAACAGATGCAATTTCATTCATGACATTAACATCAAGGATTCCCATCAAGTCAAAACGGAAACCATCCACATCAAACCACTCAACAATACGACGACAAGTTTCAACCAAGTATTCGCGTGCCATCGGTGCCTGTGAATCATAATCATTTCCACAAAACGAACCATTCGAAAAAGCACCTTCACGATTCATTAAAAAATAATAATTTGGAGTAAGATTTTCCAATGAGAATTTTTCTTTTTCATAGACATGATTAAAAACCAGATCCAAATTTACACGGATACCTGCTTTATGGCAATTTGCGACTAAATTTGCGAAAGCTTTGACTCGACTGGTTGCATCAATTGGATTGATATCATAACTACCTTCTAAACAACGAAATTGTACGGGATCATAGCCCCAATTATAGAAAATATTGGGATATACTTCATCTACAGAACCAAAATCAAAGACGGGCATCAATTGAACATGGGTAATGCCTAAAGAACGCAAATAACTAAATCCGGTACATTTTTCTTTTGTAATCTCATTTTCTTGCGTAAATCCTTGAAATTTTTTGGGATAACTAACACCAATATCTGGCATGGAGGTCATATCTCGAATACTGGCTTCATAAATGAGTGCATCGCAATTGCTTTTTAACGGAGGCATAACCACTTTTTCTGGCAAATCAAGAAGATGGATATCCATCACAACCGAGTATTTAGAATTTGGACCGCTAAAACTGGTATACGGATCGACAATTTTTCGCCAACTGCCATTGACTCGTACCAAAAAGTAGTATGCATCGCCTAAGCAATTTTTATTGACACTCACTTCATAAACGCCTTTGGCATCTCGTTTCAAATGATAAACTTCTTCTTGTCGATCATGTTTTAACAACAACAAAATAGAATAGGCTATTGGCGACCATAATTTAAAGGCTGAACAAGTAGGTGTATAGGTTAAACCTAAATCGTTTCCTTTATAAGTATAGGTATGATTGAATCTTACTGTTTTCACAATGTGCGCATAGTTTACGATAGTTGTACGACAATGTTCATCATAAATGGTATATTCTTCACCCATTTGGATCGAAGAAGCATTTAAAGATAGATCATAATGGATATAGCCATTATACAGTTCAGACCGCGAACGAATGGTTAGAGGAATGATCCGATCATGTGTATCTTTTAAGTGAAAAATAGAACTATTTCCATTATAGAAATTTTTGGACATGAACACGTTGATACAGTCAAAATCATCAAAATAAGCCTCAAAGTTAGATTGCATTCGCATAAAATTTGCCTCTCTTCTTCTGTTATTCTACCACTAATATTAATTGTATTCTATGTATTTGCCAAGTGGGCATATCATATATTTAAAATTTTATTATCTATTTTTCATGGATGCTCTTTTCTGTTCATGGTATTATCACAATCACGTAATGGGATTCCATTCATAATAGAGTTCGGTATGCTCCCTTGTTAATCAACATAAAAAAAAAGACCCGGCAGCGTGCTAGGTTCGCAGGGGCAGGCCCAACTATCTTCGCCGCGGGAGTGCTTAACTTCTGTGTTCGGGATGTCAACAGGTGTATCCACTCCGCTATCGCTACCGGATCGTGAGAGATGATCTCT
>NZ_JAXDRQ010000018.1:0-6341 GCF_034090965.1 Absicoccus sp.
TCATTCATTTTGACAACCTCCTATATTATTTTGTTTACGGCTGGCGGGCCATATTCATTGTAGTATAGGAGGTTGTCTTTTTTAACACTAAAAGGTCTACCACCACGCACATAGCGCGTGGTATTCGCTACGCAATAAAAACTCCGTCTCAAAGGCGGAGTTTTCTCTGCGGGTACAACCCTTTATTGCCAGCTCGCGTCTCAAGGCGCTGCTTTCACTTCGTTCAAGCTACCGCTTTTGACTCTCGCTATCCCTCAAAGGGATTATTTTTTCTTATCGTTTCTTTTCATTGCTTCTTTTTCTGCTTGAGAAAACGGATTTCCATATTCTTTCACGCTTAATTTATCCAGTGCGATATCTCGCATTTCTTGTTCGCGAATATATTTTTTTACAGTAGCATCGTTAATGCCTACTATACTCACATAATATCCTTCTGACCAGAAATGTCGATTACCAAATTTGTATTTCAAATTCGCATGTCTATCGAACATCATCAATGCCGATTTTCCTTTCAGATACCCCATAAAGGCAGAAACACTTAATTTCGGTGGAATCGACACAAGCATATGTACATGGTCTGGCATCAAATGTCCTTCAATGATTTCTACACCCTTATATCTGCATAATGTTCTCAATATTTCTCCAAGATCTTTTCGGTATTGATTGTATATGATTTTTCGTCTGTATTTGGGTGTGAATATGATATGATATTTACACAACCATTTTGTGTGTGCCAATGAATTTGCTTTGTTGGCCATTATAATCACCTATCTTTCTTTCTGGTAGCTTGAACATCTCCATTATAGAAAGATAGGTGATTATTTTGTATAACTTTTTTATCTTCCACCCGCATAGCAGGTGGTTTTTTATCTCGTACATTTCATGTACTCGACACGCTAAAGCGAAATGTTTACTTCGTAAACATACAACAAATAAAAAAAAAGCCCAAATGGGCTTTTTCTGTTGATTGGTTCCAAATTAACGTTTTGAGAACTGAGGTGCACGACGTGCTTTTTTCAAACCATATTTCTTACGTTCTTTTGCACGAGGGTCACGAGTAACGAAACCAGCTGCTTTCAATACTGGACGATAATCATCACTTGCTTGCATCAATGCACGTGTGATACCGTGACGCATTGCTCCAGCTTGACCAGTGAAACCACCACCATGTACATTGATCAATACATCAAATTGACCCGTTGTATTGGTAATTTCAAAAGGTGCCTGTACGACCATACGTAAAGTTTCCAATGGAAGATAATCTTCCAAGCTCTTTCCGTTTACTTCAAATTTACCTGTTCCTGGGCGCAAGAATACACGAGCAACAGATTTTTTACGGCGTCCTACGCCATGATATTGAACCATATTGTCTGCCATGATCTATTCCTCCTTATCCTTTCACCTTTAACTCAACAGGTTGTTGAGCTGCATGTGGATGTTCACTACCAGCATACACATACAAATGTCCACGTTGTACATCACCCAAACGAGTATGAGGCAACATTCCTTTAATTGCTCTTTCTACCCATTCTTCTGGATATTTTTCTTTCATTTCTTTTGCGGTACGAACACGCATACCACCAAAGAATCCAGAATGGTTATAATACTTTTCTGTTTGTAACTTGTTTCCAGTCATTTCAACTTTTGCTGCATTGATAACGATCACATAATCTCCACAATCCACATTTGGTGTATATGTAGGTTTATGTTTTCCTCTTAGTACATGTGCAGCTTTGGTAGCTAAACGACCCAAAGTTTCGCCTTCGCCATCAATCACATACCAAGTACGCTTTACGTCAGCAGGTTTTGCCATAGTAGTTTGACGCATAATTAATCTTCCTCCTATTTGAGCATTACCGGGGCTCAAAGGCTGAGATTAGCCAAATAATAGTTTAGTGAAACGAGCCCCAAAAGTCAACGATAAACTTTAATAATTTACTTTCATCAAATATAAACCTTGGGGCTGAGCATTATAACGACAAGCTTCTTTATTTTTTGCATCCAAGATCTTCTTGACATCCAGTGGTTCTAGCCGATGCTTACCCACTTCGATCAAAGTTCCCATCATCATTCGCACTTGATAGCGAAGAAACCCACTGCCTTCAAAAATAGTTCGAATATCCAATCCTTCCACTTGGATCTCAATGCGCGTGATGGTCTTTCGTTTGGGTTTCTTTTCCTCCACACGACTGGAACAAAAACTTGTGAAATCATGTGTTCCCAAAAGATAATGCGAAGCAGCTTTCATTGCTTCAATATCCAGATCCTGCCAAACCAATTGTTTATAACGATAGGAAAAAGGATCCTTGGCATTGGTCGTACAAATAAAGTCATAGCGTTTTGATCGAGCCGAAAAACGGGCATGAAAAGAATCCGGAACCAGTTCAATGGATTGGATCCGGATATCTTTTGGTAATCGCGTATTTAAAGCTTGAAAATAAGCTTGTGGCGACATCGAATCAAGAGGATCAAAGTGAAAGACTTGACCCCATGCATGTACTTTGGCATCCGTTCTCCCACTGGCGATGATCCTTGTTTCTTTTCGATTGATTTGCGATAACGCTTTTTCAATCACTTCTTGAATGCCTAATGCATTGGCTTGTTTCTGCCACCCGGCATAATTCCAGCCATCATAAGCAACAACAGCTTTATAGATCATAGAAGCACTCCGATCGCAATGGTTGCACCCAAAACGATACAGCTGCAGGTCAATCCTACATAATCGAAAGAGGTCATTTTTAATACTTTATATCTAGTTCTTTGTTTGTTGGGATCATATCCACGTGCTTCCATGGCATTGGCCAGCTGATCTGCACGATCAAAAGCCGATACAAACAATGGAACGATCAAAGATAAGATGGCTTTGATCTTTTCTTTGAAGGTACCATTTTCCATATCCACACCTCGACTGGCTTGTGCATTCATGATTCGTTGTGTTTCTTCGATCAAAGTAGGAATAAAACGCAAAGCAATACTGATCATCATCGCAATGATGTGAGCCGGAAGACCCATTTTTTCAAAGGGATGCAACAATTTTTCAATGCCTAACGTTAGATCTAAGGGTTTGGTCGTAGCGGTCAATACCGTCGTGATCACGATCATCATCATCAACCGAACGACAATATACAAAGTTTGATACACGGCTCCCGAATAAATATATACTGGTCCTAAGGTTGCCATTACGTAGCCGGTCCGAATCGCAAAGACGTTGATCACAAACAAAAAGATCATCATCCACATCATTGGTTTCATCGCACGAAAGGCATAGCCAATGCTTAATTTTGATAAGACCAAACAAACCGCAATAAAAGCGGCAACGAGTACATAGCCCCAAGCACCAGCAGGAACAAAAATCGCAATCATCAAAAGCAGCATGATCATGATTTTCGAGCGGGGATCCATTTTGTGAACCACAGAATCCAAAGGCATATAACGTCCAAGTGCAATATTATTCATGGGCATTCACCTGCTTTTCTACACAATCCCCTAACGCTTCTAAGGTAAGAACATCGTCGGGAATCGTAAATCCTTTGGCTTGTAACGCCATTTTCAAGCGAATCAAAGCAGGGGGGTCTATGCCAATGCTTATCATCCAATCTGGATGTTCAAAAAAAGTTTTTACATCCGATTTATGTTTTAATTTACCATGATCTAGGACCATGACTTCATCACAATAATTCATGACATGATTCATATCATGGGTAACTAAGAGAACCGTTTTATTCAACTTTCGATTGAGATTCATGAATAAAGTCATCATTTCTTTGGCTCCTTGCGGATCCAGTCCCGCTGTGGGCTCATCCAACACCAAGACTTCGGGATCCAAGATCAAGATCCCTGCAATCGCCACTCTTCGTTTTTGTCCACCACTTAATTCAAAAGGCGAACGATCTAAATACGATTCATCCAAACCAACCAATGGCAAAACTTTTCGAACCAATTTCAACGCTTCTTCTTCAGGAGTTCCAAAGTTTTTCGGACCAAACGCAATATCCTTTTCAATCGTTTCTTCAAACAATTGATATTCAGGAAATTGAAAGACCAGTCCCACTTTTCGGCGTAATTCTTTGATATCTTTGATCTTTAATAAGGGTTGAATATGAAAGCCACAAATATCCAAACTACCACCTGTTGGTACCAATAAACCATTTAAATGTTGAACCAAAGTCGACTTACCTGAACCTGTCTGGCCAATGATCGCGGTTACTTTTCCTTGAGCAATGCTGCAATCAATGCCTTTTAAAGCGGCATGCTCAAAAGGCGTATTGGGATTATATACATGTTCTAATCCATTGATTTCAATTGACATAGAGCATCCACCACCTTATCTAATGTTAAAATATCCTCATGCAAGATCCCTTTGGATTGAAGATATTTGGAAAACTTTAACGCAAAGGGAATATCCAACTGCATGTTCTGTAATACAGACGGATGAGAGAATATTTCTTCTGGTGTTCCTTCCATCTCGATCATGCCTTGATTCATGACAATGACATGTTCGGACTGTGCGACTTCTTCCATATCATGGGTAATCGATAGAATCGTGATATCCCGCGAATGATGCAAATGATTGATTTCTTGATTAATGCTAGCCTTTCCTTGCGGATCCAACATGCTCGTTGATTCATCAAAAATGATAATTTCCGGTGCCATCGCAAGAATTCCGGCAATGGCTACGCGTTGTTTTTGTCCACCGGATAAATGCGTGGGTTCGGCATCTAAAAAATCAGTCATCCCCACAGCAGCAGCACTTTTTTCAATCAAATCTTGCATTTGTTCCTGGGGGACGCAATGATTCTCTAAACCAAAAGCAATATCATCAGCAACGGTAGAACCAATAAATTGATTATCCGGATTTTGAAAAACAATCCCAACATGGGATCGTAATTCATAAATGGTTTTTGGAGAAACAATTTGATCCAAGATCTTGATCGTACCACCTTTGGCCCCCAATAAACCAATGATCAATTTCGCAATTGTACTTTTTCCCGATCCATTATGACCAATGATGGTTGTATAACTACCCTTGGGAATGGTAAAAGAAACATCCTTTATCGTTTCCGTTTCTGGGGTATAGGCAAAGGAAAGATGAGATACTTCAATAGCATTTTCCATGGGACATCTCCTATCTATGCATAGCTTATTTATTATAAATAAAAAAAAGGGATAAAACAATATCCCTTAATCGTGCATTTCTTTAAAAGTTGCCTCCGCCTGCAAACTAATTTCTCCCAATTGTACCTGTAATAAGTTCAAATCATCTTCATCGAAATTGCCATTGTATTCAATTTCAACTTCTTGTTTTTCACTATCATACGAACTGGAAAGATCCAATTCTGCAGCTGCTTTTTGGAAAGTATGTGCATGATCCGCATCGGCAACCGTAAACGCGAAATATTTTGTTTGAGGTTCATGATTCTCCAAGCTATGAATCGCTTCTTTCATCTTATCGTCAGTACGACTTGGTACATCATAAACTATTGGTTCATCTTGATTGGGAACTAGAAATTCATCCAATTCCTCTTTCTTCGCTTTTTCTTTTTTTACTTTTTGGCTTACCGCAACACCAGCACCAGCTACGGCAGCCAATGTAACGATCCATTTTAAAAATTTCATTATGATTTACCCTTCTTTCGTTTTGTGATGGCTATACCATCGCCCTGATCATATAGTTTCGTTTCATAATCCGATAAAGCCATCAAGAACTCTCGATATCCTCTTATTTTTCGAACCAGTGCCTTTGTATTTCGATTGTGTGTCAGTTCTGGATGATCAACAAGACCATGAAAGTTCATGTTATCTGATACAATTATACCATTCTCTGATAATAAAGGACAAAATTTTGTAAAAAAACGAATATATTGGGCCTTGGCTGCATCGATAAAAATACAATCAAATGGACCTTTGGGTAGGGGTACTTCTAAGGCATCGCCCTCGATCAGTTGAATATTGGCATGATCTTGAAAATGGGATCGAGCTTGTTCGATCATTTGCGGATCACGTTCAATCGTGACTACACGCATAGGATCAACCAGATTGGCAATCACCAATGCAGTTCGTCCAATGGCAGTACCTATTTCTAAAAAAGAATGACAATCATATTCAATGATTTTTTGTTTCAGTAATTCTAAGCCTTCATCTTGAATAATGGGTACACCATGTTCCATGGCATATTGTTCTAACTCTTTGATTTCCGACATAATACCTCCACTTAAAAAAAGTGAAGTAGAAAGATCTACTTCACCAATTCAACGATGGCCATTGGCGCTGCATCGCCACGACGAATTCTCGTTTTGACAACGCGTGTGTATCCACCATTACGATCTGCATACGCAGGTCCA